>JBKJNL010000219.1:0-2847 GCA_046593615.1 Myxococcota bacterium
CCAGCGCCGCGCAGTTTCATGGCTTCGAGGAACAGTGGGCAGCATTGGGATACGGTGAATCCCAGGTGCGCAGGTGGCCCCCGCAGAGTCTTTCCGTCGAGATCAAGCTCGAAGATCCAGTCTGGCTCAATCATTTCCTTGGCGATCCCTGACGGTGCCATGTATACTTTATCGCCAAGTCTGATCGACATTCCCCCACCAGTGCCCGACACCCAGCCGCGGTCGTAGAAGCGCTGGCACAAGCCGACGATCACGCGGCGGGCGTCGTCGGCGCTCTCGACGGGCAGGGGCCGCAGGGTGACGCTCATGTCGCTCCCGCTTCGCCGCCTGAGCCAACGAGGCCGCGGGCCTCGTCGCAGGCCCGCTGCACGAGCACCGGAACCATGTCGCGCCGCCACGCCGGATCGTCGGCGATGTTCTTCACCGGCGCGCACTTGGCGAACGCGAGCTTCTTCAATTCGTCGACGACGGCGCCGTCAAAGGCGCGGCCGACCCAGGCGTCGCACGGCAGCTTGTGGGGTCGGGCCTGCAGCGCCGAGACCACGCAGCGCATGGCGCTGATGAGACCCTGGCCGTCGACGTCGACGCGCACGCCGACCGAGAGCAGCGGGTAGTCGATGGCGTTGCGGTGGCGCAGCTTGGCGTAGCCCTCAAGCCGGTTCGCGCTCTTTGGCACCCGCACCTCGACCAACAAATCGGCGGGCTCGAGCACGGTGTTCTTGATGCCATTGGCGACGTAGAGCTCGTCGAGCTTCATTGTCTTCCGACCCGCGGGGGACTGCACCACGACCTCGGCGTCGAGGCACAGCAGGATCGTCGCCGTGTCGTTCGAGGCCGCGGCCACGCACTTCTTGCCGCCGGCGATGACGTGGCAGACAGAGCCGTCTTTTTTCAGGCAGAAACCAAGCGCTTCGCGCCAGAAATGTGTCTGGTTGTAGAACAGACAACGCGTGTCGAGCGCGAGGTTGCCGCCGAGCGTGCCCATGCGCCGCAGCTGCGGTCCGGCCACGACCGACGCCGCGCGCGCCAGGCCCGGCGCGTGTCGTTGCACGAGGGGATCGTGGGCGACGTCGTGCAGCGTCGTCAGCGCGCCGATGGCCAGGTGGCCCCTCGGGTCTAAAGGCGTGGCGTCGACGACGCCCTTCAAGCCCTGCACGCGGCCGATGTGGACCACGACGTCGGGCTCGTGCAGCCCGTGCTTCATGTTGGGGACGGCGTCGGTGCCGCCGGCGATGACCTTGGTGCTGCGGCCGGCGGCCTGGTGGGCAGCGAGCAGGGCGACGGCTTCGTCGACGGTGGACGGGGTCTCGGTCAGGAAGGGATCCATGCGCAACATCGCTACTCCGCCGCCTTTGACGTCGACGGCTCGGTCTTTGTCGACGGCTCCGTCTTCTGCTTCTTCAGCGCCGCCAGCACCTTGGTCGGCGACAGCGGCAGCTCGGTGAGGCGCACGCCGACGGCGTCCCAGACGGCGTTGGCGACGGCCGGGATGCTCGAATGCAGCGGGCCTTCGCCGGCCTCTTTGGCGCCGTATGGCCCGTTGCGATCCGGCTTTTCGATGATGAATGCCTCGATGGCCGGCGTATCCAGTGTGGTCGGAATCCGGTAGTCGAGCAGGCTCGGTCCGAGGAGCATGCCTGCACGAACATGGTCCGGGCCCGGCTTTTCACCAGGCTTTGGATGGTTGCCGTACAGCATGTTCTCCATCGAGACCTCGGCGACGCCCATGTAGGTCGAGCCCTCGATCTGGCCTTCGACAACGACGGGTGACAGCGCGCGGCCGCAGTCGTGGGCGACCCAGACCTTGACGACGTCGATGCGACCGGTGTCTTCGTCGACCTTGACCTCGGCGACGTGCACGGTGGCCGAGTAGGCGGGCGAAGCGCCGATGGTGCCGCCGCGGTAGTCGCCGCCGCGCTCTTTGGTGCGGTAGCCGCCGGTGGCGCCGAGGGTGCCGTAGCGGCTCTCGGCCAGCACAAAGGCCTCTCTGGTCGACATCGATTTTGCGGTGTCGCCTCTGTGCCAGGCCTTGCCGTGGCCGAGCAGGACGTCGTCGGGGCGGCACTCCGCACCGTCTTTGGTCCAATGGGTGGCGACGGCGTCTTGGACCTTTTCGCGCAGCGTGCGGCAGGCCTCAAGGGCGGCGTGGCCCATCATCAAGGTCACGCGCGATGAGTAGGCGCCGAGGTCGACGGGCGTGAGGTCGCTGTCCGACAGCACCACGCGAATGTGCTCTTGCAGCACACCGAGCTCTTCCATCGCGATGACCGCGAGCGCGGTGCCTGGTCCCTGGCCGATGTCGCTGGCCCCGGAGAACATGGTGACCCGGCCGCTGCGGTCGAGCTTCACCTGGACACCGGATTGCGGCATGTCGTTCGGATAGATTGGATAGTTGGTGCCTGAGATGTACATCGAGCAGGCGACGCCGAGGCCGTGCCCGCGGGGCAGCTTGCCGTGGCGCTCTTCCCACCGCGACGCCTTTTTGACGGCGTCGAGGCACTCGAGCAGCCCCGAGCTGTTCATGTGCTGGCCGTTGATCAAGGTGACGTCGTCGCCGGCAAAATTGCGCCGGCGCAGCTCGATCGGATCGATGCCCAGCTGGTGGGCAATCATGTCGAGTGCCACCTCAAACGCGAAGCGGGGCTGCACGCTGCCGTGGCCGCGCTTGGGCCCACACGCGGGCTTGTTTGTGTAGTAGCGGGTCGCGTTGAAGGCATAGGAATCAAAAGCAACTGGACCGGTCAGCAGCTGGCCGGCGTAGTAGGCGGTGATCATGCCGAAGCTGGCGTAGGCGCCGCCGTCGATGTCGATGTCGCCCTTCACGGCCAAGAGCCTGCCGCTGCGATC
>JBKJNL010000363.1:0-2513 GCA_046593615.1 Myxococcota bacterium
TCTGCCCCCGTCTGCCTGGGCCACCGCCTCCACAATTGGCCGCGTCAGATCACCCGACTCGTGCAGGGCCTGCAGCGCCTCTCGATTGCCGGTCGCTGCAGCAGCCACTAAACTGGACTGAATTTCACCGGGCCGAAACCCCGCAACTTTTATGACGCCAATGTACTTGGTAGAGGGAGATCTTTCTGCCATTGCTAAATCCACCAGAGAAAAGTCAGGTATGCGTGCGGGCTTTCCTGGACTGCATTACTGTTAGTCCATCGGAAAATATATCCCCGACGGACAGCTCCGCTACCGATGGCTCTGCAAAGCGGATTTTACCGGGTCAGGTAGTCCTAGCTCTACCTGACCCGGCTACCTAAATCTGCCCGGATACCTCACCAGCGGCGTCCCCGGTCAAATTTCTAGGGCTTTCCAATGCGACACTTAAGGGGCCTATTGCCTTGACACGGTAGGGGTCGCTGGTTCGAAACCAGTCGAGCCAACCAGATGAAAACAGCGCCCTCGTGGCGCTGTTTTCTTTTCCCGCTTCACGGCACCTGACAGCGCTGCAGCACACCGCGTCACAGCGTTTGTACCCACGGCGCTGCACCGCTCTGTGCTGCACCGCTCTGTGCTGCGCTGGCAGGACGCAGCTGCGCGCCTCGAACAAATTCCTACGGCTTGCGTTGCTCGGCCGCGAGCTCTTGCTTGAGCTTTTCGAGACGGATGGTCTCGGGATTCCCGCGGGTCACCCGCCAGAGGATCGAGACGATCGCGCCAATCACCGTGGTCGCGGCACCGACGGCGATGATGACTTCGAGCAGGTCCGGAGCGCGCATGGGGGCGAACCTATCAAGGAAAGAGCAGGGTGCGTCCCCAACGGTCGCCGACGCGCGTGTAGCGATCGCGCCGGTGTCGCCGGAACGGCCCTTCCTGCCAGAGCTCGATGACCCGCGGGACCACGCGAAAGCCAGACCAGAACGGCGGACGAGGCACGGGCCCGCCCTCGGGAAAGCGCACCGCGACCTCGGCGATGCGGGCCACGAGATCATCTTCGCTGCCGAGCGGCCGGCTCTGATCGCTGGCCCAGGCCGACAAGCGCGAGTCGCGCGGGCGCGAGGCGAAGTAGGCGTCGGCTTCGGCGTCGTCGACGACAAAAGCGTCGCCTTCGACCCGCACCTGCTTGTGCTGCGGCTCCCAGTGCAAGCACAGCGCGCACGACGGCCGCGCCAACAGCTCGCGCCCCTTCTGACTCTCGAGGTTCGTGTAGAAAACGAAGCCGCGGGCATCGAAGCCGCGCAGCAGCACCACGCGCGCCGACGGACGGCCAGCGTCGTCGACGGAGGCCAGCGTCATGGCCGCCGGCTCGCCGAGGCGCGCGTCACTTCGGGCCTCGCCCCACCACAGGCCGAAGCGGGCGAGCGGGTCATCGAGCTCGCGGACATCGACGCCCGGCAGGCTCAACGGATCGGGACGAACAGGCTCGGTCATCTGGCAGCTCCGACATAGGCGGTGACGTCGACGACAACCGCGGCGCCGGCCACGACGTCGGCGGCGGCGACGGCTTCGTCGTTGCGCCCGCGCCGTTGACGCTCGACGGGATGGAGGCGCAACGGCATCGCGCCCACGCAGGGCACGCCCTGCTCGCGCAGCAGCTGGCACACCGAGATGCGCTCGGCGACATCGAGCTGCGGCACCACGACGACGCGCGGACTCTCGGCCCGCAGGCGAGCGGCGAGGGCGCGCGCCAGCGGCAACGCCAACGACGTCGACGACGCCTCATGCTGCTCGATCACCTGCACGCGCACGCGCGGATCGGCGACGGCGGCGACGACGTCGTCGATGGCCCGCTGCAGCGGTCGCCCCGGCAGCGCGCGGCACGAGACGCGCGCACGGGACGCGCCCAGCTCGACGAGCGAGCAGCCGTCGACGACGTAGCCGCGGCGCGCGGGGTCGCCAGCGAGGTCGTCGGCGTCTTCGCTGAACAGCCCGAACATCCCTGGCATCCCGGAGTCGACGAGTTCGAGCCGCTCGGCGACGACGACGGGCAGGCGCGGCGGCCCCGACCACGACACGGCGCGGCCGGCGGCGACGACGAGGCGGTCGGCGTCGTCCGACGACAACGCCATCGTGAAGCGGCCGACATCGACGGCGACGACGTCGAGCACGTCTCGGTCGGCGCCGGTCAACAGCAGCCCGCCGGGCGCCCAACCCGCGAGGTAGCGCCGGGCCTGCAGGGCCGCGACGAGGCCGTTGTCGTCGTCAGCGACGACGAGCGTGAGCGCCGCGCGCGGGTGTTGCACGAGGGCGTGGGTGAACGCCGCGAGCGCAAAGAGGTCCTGCGATCCGCAACCGACCAGCTGCGGCGGTTCGCCGACGACGACGCCGCCCTCTTTGTCGTGGCAGGTCGGCAGATCGGCGAGGCGCACCACCAGCAGCGTGGAGCCACGGCCGCCGACGACGACGCCCCCGCCTTTTTCTTCGTCTTTTTCTTCGTCGACGTCGACGCCGCCGGCCTTGAGCTGCTCGGC
>JBKJNL010000628.1:0-6732 GCA_046593615.1 Myxococcota bacterium
GCCGGCGGTGACGATGCAGACGTCGGCGCCGGCGATGTCGGCGTAGGAGTCGGTGCCCGACAGCTCACCGTCAGAGCCCTGCAGCGAGCTCAGCTGGTTCAGGTCGAGCGCCTTGCCCTTGGCCGTGCCGCCAAAGACGTCGAACAACACGACGTCGCCGAGGTTCTTCTGGGCCGCGAGCAGGGCCAGGGTTCCGCCGATTTGTCCGGCGCCGATGAGGGCAATCTTCTTCTGGGCCATGACGTTCATCCTCTTTCGCAGCTCTCGGGGAGCACGCGGGAAACCACCTGGTGACGACGCGGCGGACCCTAGTGGCGCAATGCAAATCCCTCAAGCGTCCCGATCGTCGGATGCTCCGTCGTCGACGACGTCGCAGGCGCAGCCAGAGACGCGGGGCGAGACGCGGCGCGCTGCCGCGGTGCTTGCGGGCCCAGGGTGAAAGCCGTTACCAACTCTCATGAGCACCACGTCGTCTGAGCTCGGCCACGACCTCGGCCTCGATGCCGAGGCCCTCCGCGTCGACACCCTCTCCCGCGAGATCCTGCGCGAGAGCTACCGCAGCTTTGCCGTCGAAGAGATGGAGCTGAGCGAGAACGACAACGTGACCTTGAAGGTGAAGCTGAAGCGCCTGCCCGAAGGCGACATCCAGGAAGTCAGCGGCCAGGGCGTCGGCCTCATCGACGCGTTCTTTGACGGCGTCATGAAGGCCTGGTCCGACGAGTACCCGTCGTTGAAGACCGTCGTCGTCTCCGACTTCAAGCTCGGCTCCGGCTTCGATGGCGCCAAGGGACGCCGCTCCGACGCGCTCGCCGTGGCCACGCTGCGCATGCGCAACGGCCACGACAACCAGTTCACCTTTGAGTGCAAGACGCCGTCGGTGACGAGGTCGTCGGTGCGCGTGGCCCTCGATGCGCTGACCTTCTTCATCAACGCCGAGCGGGCCTGGGTGCAGCTGCAGCTGGCCATCAAAGACGCCACCGAGCGTCGCCGCAGCGACCTCGTGCAGCGCTACCGCCAGCAGATGGGCACGCTCGTCTATGCGACCAGCTACGAGATGCTGCGCGAAGGCGAGTAACCTTCTGACGTCGTCGAATTTGCTTGTCGATCGGCTTCTCGTTCGGGTTCTTGCAGGTGCTCTTCGGCGCTTTCGTTGCGGGGTTCGTCGGGGCTTCGTCTGCAGCGGGCGCGTTCGTGTCGCTCGACCGACGCCTCCGGCGGGGCCCATGGGGCCCTCCAGAGCCAGGGCCCCCTGGGGACCCCCGGGCTCTTCGCAGCCTGTCGTCGTCGTCGTCGCGCGCATCATCGACATGTATTTTCGCCACTGGCAGCTCGTGGAGCCCCCGACGGGTTCGGCGAAAACGATGTCGATGACGTCGCGGGTTGTCCCGCGCGGTCGGCGCGACGGCGTCAAACGAACGAAGCAGCCTTTCGGCTGCTTCGCTGTTCGTCGGCTTGGTGCGCTTCAGAAGTCGTAGCCGAGGGCCAGGAGGCCCGGCAGCTTCTGGCCTTCGAGGAGCTCGAGCGAGGCGCCGCCGCCCGTCGACACGTGCGAGATCTTTGAGGCCAGCCCCGACTGGTTGAGGGCCGCGACGCTGTCGCCGCCGCCGACGACGGAGAACGCGCCGCTGTCGGCCACTGCCTTTGCGATCGCTGTCGTGCCCCTGGCGAACGCTTCCCATTCAAAGACGCCCATCGGGCCGTTCCACAGCACCGTGCCCGAGCCCTTGATGGCGTCGGCATAGAGCTTCTGGGTCTGCGGCCCGATGTCGAGACCCATCTGCTCTTCTTTGAGGATCGACGTCGTCACCGGCGTCGCCGTCTCTTTGAATTCGGTGGCCGCGACGTGGTCGACGGGCAGCAGCAGCTCGACGTTTCGTTGGGCCGCGCTGTCGATGACCGACTTCGCGAGGTTGAGCTTGTCGGCTTCGATTTTGGATTTGCCGACGGCCACGCCCTTGGCCGCAAGGAACGTGTAGGCCATCGCGCCGCCGATCAGGATCTTGTCGACCTTGCCGAGCAGCTTGGTGAGCACGCCGATCTTGTCGGTGACCTTGGCGCCGCCGAGGATGGCGACGAAGGGCTTCTTGGGCGAGCGAAGGAGGCCGTAAAGCGTCTCGGTCTCTTTCTTCAGCAGCAGGCCGCCGGCTTTGACGGGGACAAACGCGGCCATGCCGGCGGTGGAGGCGTGGGCGCGGTGGGCGGCGCCGAACGCGTCGTTGACGTAGACGTCGGCCAACGAGGCCAGCTGGCGCGCGAAGCCGTCGTCGTTCTTCTCTTCGCCGGTGTGGTAGCGGAGGTTCTCGAGCAACAGAATCTGGCCGTTCTTCAAGTCGTGCGCCTGCTTTTTGACGCCGTCACCGACGCAGTCGTCGGCAAAGATGACCGCGCGGTTCAGCTGCTCGGACAGCACCTGAGCGATGGGCAGCAACGACTGGCTCGGATCTTTGCCCTTGGGGCGTCCGAGGTGCGAGGCGAGGATGAGGCGGGCGCCGCGATCGAGCAGGAACTTCAGCGTCGGCAACGCCGCGCGGATGCGCTCGTCGTCGGTGATGGTCTGGTTGCCCTGGTCGTCGGCTTCGAGCGGGACGTTGAAGTCCACGCGCACGAACACGCGTTTGTCTTTGAGCGCCCCGCCAAACTTGCCGTCGTCGATCCAGGTGATGGCCATGTGCTGTCCTCGTCTGGAGGCGCCCACAGCGAGCCGCCTCAGCTGCGGCTCTTCACATTGACGACGACAACCCTCAAGGGCCTGTTTGCCTACTTGCAGCCCATCTGCTTGAGGCGGCCGGCCTGCACAGGGTCACCGCCGCGCTTCTCGTACTCGCGGGCCGCGGCGCACGAGGCGCCGAAGTCTTTCGCCTTCCACTGGCACTGCGCGATGTAGCGGAGCGGGTCAGGGTACGTCGGGTCTCTCTTGGCGGCGGCGAACAGCGCCTGCACCGTCGGGTCGGTGCAGCCCGCGCCAACGAACTCTTTGTTGAAAGCCGGGACCGCCTTGTTGAGCAGCGCCTTTGCGGCCGCGCGCGCGCCCGCCGACGGCGCAGCGACGACGGGGACGCCGGCGTCGGGCTTCGGCGTCGGCACCTTTGCGATGCCGGCGTCGGGCCTGGCGACGACGACGACGGTGCCGGCGTCGACGACCGGCGGGGGCGTGGCCTCGGGGAAGCCGGCGTCGGCCAGCGTCGGCGCCACGACGATTTTCGCTCCGGCGTCGACGACAACGGGGACGACGGCGACGACGACGCCGGCATCGGCTGTGACGCCGTCGCTGACCTTGCCTTTGAGGGCGACGGCGGCGACGACGGCGAGCAACACGACGACCACGGCGGCCGCCGCGATCTTCATGACCGGGCTCGCGGCCGGGCGGCCGGGCGTCAGCGGGGCGACCGAGCCCGACGTGCTGGCGACGATGGCGCCGCCTGCGCCCGGGGTGGCCGCCGTCGACGTCGGGCCGCTGGAGCCAACCCCCGTCGACGTCGTCTGACCGCCGACGCCACTGGTGGGCCCGCTCGGGCGCTCAAAGGCCCCGGACTGTTCACCGGAGCTCGTGCCCGGGTTTCGCGAGAAGCCGCCGCTGTTTCCGGAGTTCGGCAGCCCCTGCAGCAGCCGCTCGAGCGCTTCGCCCATCTCGACGACGGTGGCGAAGCGGTTGGCGACGTCTTTTTCCATCGCCTTTAGGATGATGCGCTCGAGCTCCTCGGGGATCTGCGGGCGCTTCTGGCGCGGCGGCACCGGCTTCTCGAGGATGTGCTTGGTGACGATGCCCAGCGGCGTCTCGGCCGTGAACGGCAGGTCGCCCGTCGACAGCTGGTACATGATGACGCCGAGCGCATAGATGTCGGAGCGCGCGTCGAGCTTGAGGCCGCGGGCCTGCTCGGGGGACATGTACTCGGGCGTGCCGCAGACCATGCCGGCCTGGGTCATCGCCGCCTGGCCTTCGCCGGGGCCTTCGGGGTCCTGGATCTTGGCGATGCCGAAGTCGAGCACCTTGACGAAGTCGCGCTGGCCGCGCCGGTCTTCGATCATGATGTTTTCGGGCTTCAAGTCGCGGTGGATGACGTTCATCTCGTGGGCTTCGGCGAGGGCCGAGCACACCTGGATCATCACCTTGGCGAGGCGCACGGCGTCGAGCGGGCCTTCTTTCTTGAGGTGCGCGAACAGGTCGGACCCGTTCAAGAACTCCATCGCCATGAAGACAACGCCGCTGTCGTCTTGGCCGAAGTCGATGATCTGGATCGAGTTCGGGTGGTTCAGGCGCGAGGCCGCGCGAGCCTCTTGCTGGAAGCGCTTGACCAGCTGCGGATCGTCACGGAACTGGTCGTGCAGCACTTTGACGACGACGGCCTTGTCGAGGGCCAGCTGCCGGGCCTTGTAGACCTTGCCCATGCCGCCGACGCCGAGGACCTTCTCGACCTTGAACTTCTTTGCGATGATCGCGCCGAGCAGCGGGTCTTCGCCCGGCGCGACCTCGCTCTTGGGCTGCTCGGCGCCACAGTTCGGACAGAACCGCGCGTCGTCTTTGAGCTCCGACTGGCAGACCACGCACGACTTCACGGCTCGACCTCGTCACCCCATCCGCAACGGACGAAGGCTGACAGGGCTTAACACGACGATGTTGGCGAAGTCAGCAGCTCCCGGCGAAGACCAGCAGGTGACGGAAAACCTCGTCGACGTCGCCGAGGCGCGGCCTGACCGCCTGCTCAGGCGCGGACCACCGCCAGCTGCATCGGCGCGCCGTTGACGTCGACGGCTTCAAAGGCGGCGCCGTCGGCGAGGCCTTCTTCGATGGAGAGCGCGAGCACCTCGGTGGCGATGTCGCCCTTGCCTGCCAGCACGACCTGCTTGAGCCGCGCGTCCGTCGTCGCGAAGCGCACGTGGATGCGGTCACTCATGGCGAACCCGCTGTCTCTGCGCATCTGCTGCAGCTTCGAGGTCACCTCGCGCACGAGGCCTTCGTCGACGAGGGCGTCGTTCAAGCGGGTGTCGAGGGCGACGGTCATCGGCCCTTCGGTCATCAGCACCACGTCGCCCGACGCGGTGCGGGTGACGAGCACGTCTTCTTTGACGATGCCTTCGCCGTCGACGACGACGGTGCCGCCCGCTTCGAGCGCGCTCCACTCGGCGCGTCCGAGCTTCTCGACGGCGGCCGCGACGGACTTCATCTTGGGGCCGAGCTTCTTGCCCAGGGTCTTGAAGTTGGCCTTGAACGACAGCGACGCCAGCGCTGCGTCGTCTTTGACGACGACGACGTCTTTGACGTTGAGCTCTTCGGCGACCAGGTCTTTGTGCTTCACCAGATGGGCGCGGACGGCGTCGTCGTGGCTGACGACCGTCACCGTCTGCAGCGGCTGCCGCGTCTTGAGCTTGTGCTTCTCGCGCAGCGCGCGGCCGAGCACGACGGCCTTGCGCACGGCGTCCATGGCGGCCTCGACGCCGCGATCGATCTTCTGCTCGTCGACGACGGGGTAGTCGCAGAGGTGGACGGAGTCGGGGCCGCCGCAGCCCGGTTCCTTGACGAGCCGCTGGTAGACCGACTCGGAGACGAACGGCATCACCGGCGCGAGCACCTGCGAGAACGTCGTCAACACCTCGTAGAGCGTGGCGAACGCCGCCGCTTTGTCGGCGTCGATGCCCTTGCCGTAGAAGCGGCGGCGGCTGCGGCGGATGTACCAGTTGGTCAGGTCGTCGATGAATCCGAGCATCGGTGGGATGACCTTATAGAGATAATATCCTTCCATCTGGGTGTTGATTTCCCCAATCAACGACTGGAGCACGCTGAGGATCCAGCGGTCGAGCTCGGGGCGGGCCGACAGCGGCGGCGCCTTGCCCAGCTCGGTCTTCGGGTCCCAGCCGTCGGCGTTGGCGTACATGACGAAGAACGAGAGAGCATTCTGCAGCGGCAGCAGCACCGTGCGCACGATGTCTTTGACGCCTTCGTCTTCGAAGCGCAGCGGCTCGCCGCGCACGACGGGCGAGTTGATCAAATAGGCGCGCAAGGCATCGGCACCATAGGTATCGATGACCAGCTCAGGAGCCGTGTAGTTCTGCTTCGACTTCGACATCTTTTCGGTGACGGTCTTCAGCTCGGCGCCGTCGCGCTTGTCGAACGCTTTGCCGAGCTTCTCCTCGACGAACTCGTGGGCGACGTACTCCTGGCCTTTGTAGAAGCCCTTCGCGAGCACCATGCCGTTGACGATGACGTTCTTGAACGGCGCCTTGCCGAACAGCGCCGTGCCGAGCACGACCAGCGTGTAGAACCAGCCCCGCGTCTGATCGAGGCCCTCGGCGATGAACTGCGCCGGAAAGGCCCCGTCGAACACCGCTTTGTTCTCGAAGGGGTAGTGCTGCTGGGCATACGGCATCGAGCCCGACTCGAACCAGCAGTCAAAGACATCTTTCACACGCTCGTATTTCTTGCCGTCTTTGACGAACGAGAGATGATCGATTTTGTGCGGATGGAGGTCGGTGACCTTTTCGCCGGTGAGCGCCTCGAGCTCTTGCACCGAGCCTACGCAAACCGTGGTGCCGTCGTCGGCCACCCAGATCGGGATCGGGGTGCCCCAGAAGCGCGAGCGCGAGATCGACCAATCGCGGGCGTCTTTCAACCAGTTGTTGAATCGGCCCTCACCGACGAAATCAGGAACCCAGTGGACGTCTTGATTCGCGGCGACCATTCGATCGCGGATCGTTTCGACCTTGACGGACCAGGAGGGTGTCGTCTTGTAGATGGGC
>JBKJNL010000643.1:0-6118 GCA_046593615.1 Myxococcota bacterium
AGGTCCGCGTGGCCCGCTTCGCCGGCCACGATGAGCACCACGCCTCGTTCGGCTGGGTCGCCGGCGGCGACGACATCCGCGCCGCCCTCGCCAAAGCGGGCGAGATCGCGGCCGAGGGCGTGCGGCCGGGCAAGTGGGGCCGCGTGACGCGGGTGTCGTACCGCCTCGAAGAGTGATCCCGGGGTGCCCCCCCCTTTCTCCATGTCCTCATGGAGAGAGGGGCCGGGGGAGAGAGGTCGGGGCCGGGGAGAGCACGACGAGGCCCCCTCCCCTTTCGGCCGGGGAGAGAGTCGGGGCCTGAAGAGACAGGTCGGGGCCGGGAGCAAGCCCTGACGTCGTCGCGGGCCGACCTCTCCCCCCGGCCCCCTCTCCACAGGAAGTGGAGAGGGGGAGGAGAGGGGAGCGGTGAGGTATTGCTTGCGCGGCGACGACGACGACGACTGCTAGCCCGCTTCGCCTTCGCCTTCGCCTTCACCTGCGGGGCACACGCCGGGCTCGCCGGCGGGGTCGGCGACGATGTCTTCGCAGACGCGCTCGAACGAGAAGTCGACGTCGCACTCGCAGGTGCAGCGCGCGAGTTGCTCGGGCTCGGCGCACACCGGCGTGACCGTGGCCTTGAGGATGAGGCTGCGCTGGGCCCGGTCGGAGAAGCGGATCTCGAGGTTGAACGGCTCGCCGTCGGCGTCGCGCACCGCCGTGAAGTTCGGGCACAGCGGGATGTTGACGTAGTTGTTGAGGGTCTCGGGGCGGTCGGGCTCGGCCATGCCGAGGTCTTCGTTGATCTTCATCTGCAGCCCGCGCCCCTCGCGGCCGATGATGCGCGGCGGGGTCTGGCAGCCGTCGAACATGCCGCCGTTGGCCTGCAGCGAGCAGAGGTCCATGTTCTTCACGCGGGCGCCGATGAGGATGACCTTGCCCCCCTGGGGCGGCAGGATCATCGGGACCTCTTGCCCGTCGACGAGCGTGGCCAACTGCTGGTCGACGGTGCGGTAGACGAGCTCGCCTTCGGGGTCGGCGTCTTTGTCGCCGTAGAAGCACTCGAGCTGTGGTGCTTCGCCTTCGCCTTCACCGCCGCTGTCGGTGGGCACGATGCACGCCTCGCAGCCCGCGACCGCGATGGCCGCTGCAGCCAACAGCAGCGCTGCTGCCCAGGATGTCCACGTCGTCATCAAGCCTCTGGTCCGTTTGCTGGGGGCGCCGTGCGCGGTCAGTTGCAGAACACGTTCTCGGTCTTGGGCCAGTAGTAGGCAAAGACGTTGCAGTGCTCGGCGTGCTCGGCGCTGTTGCCGAACGTGTAGCAGCAGTCGTTCTGCTGCTCGGGATCGCGGGCGTTGATCTCGTCGCAACCGGACGGAGGCTCTTGCCACTCGTAGCTGCACGACCACCAGATGCCACCGTTGTTGGGCACCTCGACATCCATGTTGATGGTCATGGGCGGCTCGTCCCACGAGGTGGAGAGGTAGATGCGGTCTTCGTCGGCGGGGTGGTCGAGGGTGACGCCGTCCCACGGATAGATCGAGAAGCCGGTGCCGCGCCCGTGGAAGTGGCCGTTCATGGCCGCCAGGTGGAACACCGCGTTCGGATCTTCTTGCGACGAGAAGCCGCAGGCGCCGTCGAACGGCGCGGGGCGCGGGTTGCTCTGGCAGATGCGGATCGACTGCTGCGTCGCGAACAGCGTGCCCATCTCGATGGGGTTCGCGAGCTTGGATTTGTAGAAGTTGGCCCGCACTTCGCCGCCGCCGGGCGTGTCTTGCAAATCGGCGTTCACGTAGTGGCTCTGCACCATCAACAGCTCGCCGACCTCGAACTTCTGGGCCACGCCCGCGGGGAGGATCCAGTCGACGGCGGGCTTGCCCGGGGTCGACTCCTGGGTGTTGACGACGAGGGGCCAGTCGCTCCAGTTGGTCGAGACCCGGCACTCGCCGCCGTTGACGACGTCGCCGTCGTCGCCGTCGAGGTGCACCCGGGTGTTGACCCGAAAGATGTTCATGTGGTGGCTGCCGGTCTTCTGGCCCATCTTGAAGCGGTCGACGAACACCGGGGTGCCGTCGCCGTTGAGATCGGGGAAGCGAAAGAAGTAGCAGTCCTGCACTTCGACGCCGGGGGGCACGTCAAAGGCCGGAATGTGGATGCTCCAGCCCTCTTCGCTGCTGAGCGGCTCGACACCCCCGATGGCCTCGAGCGGCGGCGGCGGCGGGTCACAGGCGCTGCCGAAAAAACCCACGAGCGGCGCGAGCAGGGCACAGGCGTGGACGACGGCGTGGCGCATGGAGGACCTCGGAGAATCGCAGCGGGGGCTCGGCAACGGCTGGTGGCAATGATGCCTGAGCCGGGGCTCCCGTGCCGGCGGGGCGCAGGAAAGCCGTGTGGGGCCGGTCACGGGGTCAACGCTCGCTCGAATGCACGGCAGCCTCGACGGCCTCGATGCTGTCGGCATGGAGGGCCAGGGCCGCGAAGCCGGCGAACGAGGGGCCGGCGTCGGCGTAGACGTGGGGGGCCCAGAAGTCGCGGGGATCGGTGCCCATCGTCAGGAACCGCACATCTTTGCCGTCGACGGTGCGGTGCTCCATCTGCAGCGCCGTCGTCGCCCGCTCGTTGCGCAGCGTGAACAGCAGGTCGAGCCCGCGGCCCGCGGCGTCGGCGCCCAACTCGTCAGCACGGCGCACGATGCGGTAGCCGAACGACTCGGTGGACCAGTCGTCGAAGTCGCCGACGTGGTGCCAGCCGGTGCCGCGGCCATCGATGCCGGCCGCGCGCAGCTGGTAGAGCGAGAAGCCGATGCCGCCGGTCTTGAACGATTTCAGATCGATCCAGAGGCGGTTGTCGACACGATCCGACGACAACGAATCCGTCGACGTCGGCGCATCATTTCTGTCGAACAGGTCGGGCGCGACCTCGCGCTGCTGCATCGGCGGGACGTAGGTGTAGCGGGTCTCGGCCTGGCCGGGGGTGCGCGGGTCTCCGGCGAGGATCAGCACCGGCCGGCTGCCTTTTTCGATGCGGTAGGGGATGCGCACGCGCTCACCGGTCTTGTTGTAGGCGAGGTCGACGACGCCGCTGTCGATGGACCAATGATAACTGTTTGTGGTGTTGTAGGCCGTCTTTCCGTACCGGTAGAGGCCGATGTTGTCGTCGTTGTGGAAGTAATAGAACGCCATGGGGGCGTCGTCGGGTCCTTCGCGCAGCGGCACACGCGACCAGAGACCGTGCAGCTCTTGTTCGCTGGCGGACGGGCTCAGCCAGAAGAAGCCCGCGGCGGCGGTGGCGAGGGCGAGGGCGGCGACGACGAGGGAACGCATGGCTGCAGCATGCCATCGGCCGACCGGTGATGCAGATCGCCGGCCCGCGGTCGCGCGGCCTGCTGGCGCGGTCCTCCCGATGCCCGGTTTCGCCGGCCGCCTCGGCGTGGTCGGCTCATGCGCGAGGTGATGCCTGTGCGCGTCCTGCTCTCTCTCCTGGCAATTCTGATGGTCGCCTGCGGCGCATCAATGGTCGCCTGCGGCGCGCCGGTTGCCGTCGAGGTGGTGCGCGTCGCCGACGACAACGCCGAAGCCGACGACAACGCCGACGACGGAGCCGGGGAGGGCGAGGCCGACGACACTGTTGGCGAGGGCGACGGCGAGGGCGAGGGCGAGGGCGTCGCAGCCGGTGAGGGCGAGGGCGTCGCAGCCGGCGAAGGCGAAGGCGAAGGCGAGGGCGAGGGCGATGCCGACGAGGCGGTCCTCGTCGGCCTCGGCGTGCCGGCGGCGGTGGCGGCGTCGGCGTCTCGCGCCTGGCAGGCAGCCGGGGCGGCGGGGCTGTCCGAGAGCCCGGTGTTCACCGTCATCGACTTCTCGCAGCCGTCGACGGCCCAGCGCCTGTGGACCGTCGACATGGTCTCGGGCGCGCTGCTGTTTCGCGGTCGCGTGTCCCATGGCAGCGGATCGAACAGCCCCTCGGATCCGGCGATGGCGTCGTCGTTCTCGAACACGTCGGGATCGCTGCAGACGAGCCTCGGGCTGTCGCGCACCGCCGAGACCTACGACGGCAGCAACGGCTACAGCTTGCGGCTCGACGGACTCGAAGACGAAAACGACGCCATGCGCGACCGGGCCATCGTCATGCACGGCGCCGCCTACGCCGAAGACGAATTCGTCGACGACAACGGCTACCTGGGCCGCAGCAGCGGCTGCCCGGCTGTGGCGATGAGCCGCTCGGAAGAGCTCATCGACCTCGTCAAAGAGGGCTCGCTGTTGTTCAGCTGGTTTCCGGATGAACGCTGGTTGGCTTCGAGCCCCTTCTTGAATTGACGTGCGTGCGGCGGCGGCGAAGCGGTCTCCGTCGCTGGTTTCCCCGGCCGCGCTTGCGGAACCGGCGAACGCGGCTGCTATGGTCGCGACGCTGTGAACGTGCTCATCGCCGACGACGACGAGAACACCCGGTTTCTCCTCGAGCTCTACTGCCGGAGCGAGCCGTTCACTCCCATTTTTGTCGATGGCGGGCGCAGCGCGCTGCAGCGGTTCGCTGAGGGCGACATCGCCATCGTCGTCAGCGACGTGCGCATGCCCGACGTCAGCGGCGAGGCGCTGCTCGCCGAGGTCAAGCGGCAGTCGCCCGAGACGCCGGTGTTGTTGATGACCGCCGAGCCGACCATCGACGACGCCGTGCGCTTCTTGAAGCGCGGCGCTGACGACTACATCACCAAGCCCATCGACCAGCAGGTCTTCAAGCACCGCATCAAGACGCTGCTTGAGCGCGTGCGGCTGTCGGCGGAGGTGCGCGAGCTGAGAAAGACCCTGACCGGCAGCGAGGGCACGCCGATCATCGGCAACACGCCGTCGCTGCAGAACCTGTTGCGCCGCCTGCCGATGACCGCGCAGACCGACGCCACGGTGCTGCTCACCGGCGAGAGCGGCACCGGCAAAGAGGTCTTTGCCCGGCGCATCCACGAGCTGTCGAAGCGCAAAGACAAGCCCTTCGTCGCCGTCAACTGCGGCGCGCTCACCGACACGCTGCTGGAGAGCGAGCTCTTCGGCTACAAGCGCGGCGCGTTCACCGATGCCCAACGCGACACACCGGGTCTGGTGGTCGAGGCTGAACAAGGAACCCTTTTTCTGGACGAAATCGGCGAGGTTTCTCCAGCGGTGCAGGTCAAATTCCTGCGCTTTCTACAGCTGAAAGAATACAAGCCGCTCGGCTCCCCCAAGACCGAAAAAGCCGACGTGCGCATCGTTGCCGCCACCAACCGCGACCTGCGCATGATGGTGCAAGAAGGCAAGTTTCGCGAAGATCTTTATTATCGATTGAACATCGTGCCAATTGCCATACCGCCGCTGCGTGATCGCAAGGCAGATGTCCCACTTCTGGCGTCGTTTTTTTTGAACAACTTCCGCAAGCAATACGGCAAGAAAGTTTCGGGGTTCTCGTCCGAGGCTTTTGCCCGCCTGGTGGCCTACGACTGGCCCGGCAACGTGCGTGAGCTCGAGAACCGCGTGCAGCAGCTGGTGGTGCTGTCGAACGAGGAGATCATCCACAACCTCGACCTCGACGAGTCGGGCGGACAACCACTGCCCCGCGAAGGCACCTTCAAGGATGAGAAGAAGCGCGTGGTCGGCGACTTCGAGTCCGAATACGTGCGCCGCACCCTGGAGCGCGCTGACGGCAACATCTCCGAAGCCGCCCGCCTGGCCGGCCTGGATCGCAAGAGCTTCTGGCTGTTGGCCAAGCGCAACGGCGTGCGCGCGGGCCGCGCCTGACCGGCCCGCCTTTTGACGGCTCCCCCTCCCTGTCGCGGAAGGGCTACCCGCTGGCCGAGGCCGCCCTCAAGCGTTTGCTCGCCGAGAAGAGCGAAAAGCACCCCGCGCCGTCGTCTTCGTCGTCTTCGTCGTCTTCGTCGTCGTCGTCGGCGTCGTCGTTTCGGCTCGGGCCATCGGTGTTGCGCGCGCCGCCCACCACCGTGCGCCGACCGACGCCCGTTGAGCCCCGCGACGGCGGCCGCGGCGACGACGACGACGACGACGACCCGCCGGACACCGACGACCTGCTGGGCGAGCTGCTCGACATGGTGCTGGTGGGCGCCGACGACGCCAGCAGCGGCCTGCCCGAGGTCCACCTGCAGTTCAAGGCCGAGGTCTTTGGC
>JBKJNL010000771.1:0-4151 GCA_046593615.1 Myxococcota bacterium
GGTCCCGAAGGCCCCTCGGTGGCCGCGCGGCAGCAACAAATCGAGGCCATGACCCGCTTCAGCCTCGACGAGCTCAAGCGCGATCCGCTGTCGTGCCTGGCCTTTCTCGACCGACACCACGACCTGACGCGCCCCTGCGTCATCGAAGGCATGCGCAACCCGTCAGACTTCGTCCGCTCCTTTGACCCCCGCACCGACCTCGTGGTGCTGCTCGAGCGCGACGGCTCGCCCCTGACCGCCACCGGCTTCGAAGGCGGCCTCGACGTCGTCGCCGCCTATGTCCGCTGGCTGGTCGACAACCGGTTGCTCGACGACGAGAACGTGCTGGTGCTGCGCTACGGCGACCCCGGCGAGCTCGACGGCTGCATCGCCCGCAGCATCGACCTGGCCAGAGCCCGCTTTCCGACCGAGGCCCCGGTCGACGCGAAGCTGGCCCGCGTCCACGTCGACATCCCGCACCTGCAGCTGTCGGTGAAGAAGCCTCTACTGTATGGTGGTGATCCGCGCTTCGATGGCGAATGGGTGTCGTGCCGGGCCTTTGCCTTTTCCAGCTACCCGGGCTCGGTGCCGACCTTCCAGATCGGTCTCGACGACGGCGCGGTCTTCTCATACGTGCCGCCGAGCGGGCTGTGCGACCTCGCTCTGCGCAACGACCCCGAGCTGTCTCTCGTCGACCTAGTGTATCATAATTGCGCCGACGGCGACGTCGCTGTCACGACTTTTTCCGGGCTGTCGGGACCGGTGCTGTGCTTCTTCAAGCACCAGGACCTGTGGCTGAAGGGCCGCTACCGCTTCACGGTCGACTGGTACCGCGGCAACGACCTGCTGCACTGCGTGACGCTCGACAACGGACAGGTCGCGTTCTTGCCGAGCCACAAGATCAAGTTCGGCGCCCTCGGGCTTGATGGAGGTGGCGGGTCCGGTGACGTCGGGGCGCCGGGCTTCCGGCCCTACAAAAAGATGCGCAACGAGTGGCGCGTCTGACGATCACGGCCACCGCTTCACACTTCTTCATCGTGCCGCTGCATCGGCGTTCACAGACGGCGCCCAGAGTTCAGGAGTCGGCGGCCCCACCACCCGGGCCGGTCCGACAGGAGGACTCCATGCTCGGCTTCGTCATCGGCTCCGTCTGTCTCATCGGTCTCGTTCGCCTCCTGCGCCACCGCCACGGCTGCGGCGGCGGTTTTCGCGGGCACCACCGCGGCCACCGGTGGTCGCGCGGCGGCCACGGCGGTTGCGGCGGCGGCTGTGGCGGCGGCTCGCGCTTCGATCCCCGCGATCGCTCGCGCGGCTTCGACAGCGTCTTTGACGACGACGAACGCGACGAGGGCGGCTTCGACGGCGGTCGCGGCGGCGTCGTCTTTCTGCGCTCGCTGTTCACCCGCCTCGAGACCACCCCCGGCCAGGAGCGCGTCATCGTCGACGCCCTCAAAGAGCTCAAGGCTTCGTTCCAGAAGTCCGACGCGGCCCACCGCAAGAGCGCCCGCGATCTGGGCGATGCCCTGCAGGGTGACGCGCTGTCGATGGATGCCATGGGCGCCGTGTTCGCCTCGCTCGACGAAGGCACCGCCGCCATCAGAGACGGCGCGTTCTCGGCGTTGACGCGGATCCATGAGGTGCTCGACGGCAAGCAACGCAAGCTGGTGGCCGACGTGGTCTCCCGCGGCGGCGGCCTCGCCGACCTCGCGGCCGCTGTTTGAAGCGCGTCTGAGCCCGCGGCAGTGACGTCGTCGTCGACGTCGTCACTCCCGCCACCGCCCTCAATGCCGTCAACGCCGTCACCGGCTGTTCGTCACGTCACATCACTTCCCCGCGGTTTGCACCACACACGGAGCTACACATGCGTTCCAGCATCGGTCAGAGACTCGCCACCATCGTTCTGCTCGCCGGCGTCGTCGGCGGCTTCGGCTCCGGCATCGCCTCCTGCGCCCGCCACGCCCGCTGGGCGAAAGGAGAGAGCTGCGAGGCGCGCCACCACGACAGAGGCGACCACAAGTCGGCGGCAAAGGCGGCCCCGATGCCGACGCCGACGAACCCGACCACCTCCACGCCGACCGCTGAGCCGGCCCCGCCACCGGTCGAGCCGGCGCCGACGCCGGTGGCGCCGGTGGAGCCGGCACCCGCGCCGGAAGGGTGAGTTAGCGTGAGCCCCATGGCCTCTCGGGTGTTGCTCATCGACGATGACGTGCGGCTGGCAGAGCTCCTCCAGGGGTACCTGTCGCCCAACGGCTTCGACGTTGCGCATGCGTCTGACGGACCGCGGGGCCTCGCGGCCCTCGAAGCCAGCGTCTTCGAGGTCGTCCTGCTCGACGTGATGATGCCGGGCATGGATGGCCTCGAGGTCTTGAAGCGCATCCGCGGCCGCTCGAGCAGCGCCAGCCGGATTCCGGTGATCATGCTGACCGCCCGCGGCGACGAAGCCGACCGCATCGTCGGCCTCGAGGTCGGCGCCGACGACTACGTCGGTAAGCCGTTCTCGCCCCGCGAGCTGTTGGCGCGGCTGCGGGCGCTGCTGCGGCGCTCCGACCCCGACGCGTTCGCCGAGAAGCTGCAGGTGGGCGACGTCGTCGTCGACACCACCGCGCGCTCCTGCGTGCGGGCCGGCGCCGTCGTCGACCTCACGGCCCTCGAGCTCGATGTGCTGGTGGCCTTGATGAGACGGGCCGGGCGCGCCGTGCCCCGCGAAGCGCTGTTGAGCGAAGCCGGACGCGCCGACGTCACCGTCTCCGAGCGCACCGTCGACGTCCACGTCTCGCGCTTGCGCCAGAAGCTCGGCGAGCCGTCGCCGATCAAGACCATCCGCGGCACCGGCTACCTCTTTGCCAGGGACACCCGGGACCCGGCATGACCCGCGGGCATCACCATCACGTTTTGGCCCGTGGTGGGGGCCACGGCTGGCGCCATGGGGGGGGCCACGGTTGGCGCCACGGCCGCACCCTGCGGGGCGCGCTGCTCGGCAGCTTCATCGCCGCCGTCGTCGTCACCGGCTTCATCGTCTCGGCCTTTTTCTTCTTTGGCAGCGAGCGCGGCAGCTGGACCGACGAGGTCGCGCGCGTCGGCGCCTATGCCGCCGACGGCGTCGACGAAGCCACCGCGCGGGGCGCCGATGCCCGGCCGTTTCTCGAGCACACCGCCCGCCACTTCGCCACGCGGCTGGTCTTGAAAGAGGGCGACGTCGTCGTCGCCGAAGCCGGCCCCGGTCAGTGCCGCCACCCCATCGTCGTCGACATGCACCACGGGCGCAGCCTCGAGGCCTGCCGCCCGCAGCTGCACGGACCGCCGCTGCGCGGGCTCTTGTCGGTCGGCGTCGTCGTCGCTGTGCTGGCGCTGTTGTCGTCGGCGGTGGCCCGGCGCATCAGCTGGCCCCTGCGCTCGCTGGCAGAGACAGCGCGCCAGATCGGCGCCGGCGACCTCAGCGCCCGACCCCACCTCGGGCCCCATCCGTTCGTCGAGGTGCGGCTCGTCGGCGAGGCCCTCGCCGACATGGCCGGCCGCATCGAGCGCGAGCTGTCGGGGCAGCGCGCCTTGTTGGCCGGCGCCTCGCATGAGCTGCGCACGCCGCTGGGCCACGTGCGCATCCTCGTCGAGACCGCGCGCATGCAGCAGGAGCAGGGGCGCTTCGATGGCCACCTGCTCGACGAGATCGACAAGGAGGTGCAGGAGCTCGACTCGCTGCTCGAGAAGCTGCTGGCCCAGGCCCGCCTCGACTTCGTGCGCATCGATCGCCGCCCGGTGGACCTCGTCGAGGTCACCCGCCGGGCCCTGCAGCGTGCCAACGTCGACGTCGCCGTGCTGCAGGCGTGGTCGGTCCCGGGCGCGCCGGGAGCAGAGCTCCAGCACGCACCGCTCGTGCAAGGTGACGCCACGCTGCTGGCGCGGGCCATCGGCAACCTGCTCGAGAACGCCGCCACCCACGGAGGCGGCGTCGCCCGCGTCGCCTTTCAGCCAAGCACCTCCGCCGGCGGACGCGCCGAGGTCCGCGTCGTCGTCGACGACAACGGCGCCGGCGTCGACGTCAAAGAACGCGAGCGCATCTTTGAGCCCTTCGTGCACCAGAGCGACCGCGGCGCGGGGGCCCTCGGCCTCGGCCTGCACCTCGTGCGGCGCATCGCCGAAGCCCACGGCGGCCGCGTCGCCGTCGAAGACCGCGG
>JBKJNL010000778.1:0-3269 GCA_046593615.1 Myxococcota bacterium
AAAAAGGCGGGCTCAAGGTCGTCATCCCGGCCGGCGTCGACGACGGCACGCGCCTGCGCTTGAAGGGCCAGGGCGGCAAAGGCGGCGCCGGCGGACCCGACGGCGACCGCTACGTCCGCGTCTCCGTCGACGAAGACGCCGTGTTCCGCCGCGACGGCCTCGACGTGCTCGTCGATGTCGCGGTGCCGCTGTCGACGGCCCTGCTCGGCGGCGTCGTCGACATCCCGTTGCCGGGTCTCCTGGCGGCAGCGGGCCCCACGGCCGCGGCGGCCCCGGCTGCCCCGGCGCGCATGAGCCTGCCGGCAGGCACGCAGGGCGGTCAGGTGTTTCGGCTGCGCGGCAAGGGCTTCTTGAAGCTGAACGGCACCGTGCGCGGCGATGTGCTGGCTACCATCCAGGTCAAGATCCCGGCGGTCGGCGCCGGCGACAAAGCCGCCGTCGAAGCCCTGCTGCGCAAGCTCGAGCGCTAAGACACCCGCCTTTTCACGTGCTTGGCCGAGGACCGGCGGGGAGCGGATCGGCGGGTTTCTGGCGACAGGACGACGGCGGTTTTGCGCCGATAACCTTTGCAGTTCCCGCCCTTCTCGCTTCAGGAGCGCCCCCGTGAGCACGTCCATCCAGAACCTCTCGTCGTTCACGGGCCTGTCGGAAGTCGAGCTGGCCAAGCGGGCGCAGGACCTCGTCAGCACCGGCAAGATCAACAGCCTCAACCTCCTCGACGCCCAGCTGCTGGCCTCGATGAGCGGCGGCAACGCCAACGCCCAAGACGCCATCTCGACGACGGCCGCGGCGACCAAGCAGGCCCACGTGATGGAAGAGCCGGCGCAGACCTTGGCCCGCACGACCTCCGACGCCGGCTTCTCCGGCGCCATTGCCGTGTCGACGCCGTCGTTGGCGGCCGCGAATTCGCCGGGCCAGATGGACAAGGCCGCCAGCACCGGCGGGCAGAAGATGAAGGGGTTCATGAACGAGAGCCGGTCGATCGTCGACTCGCTGGCCAACAGCGAAGCCGACATCTTGAAGAGCTCGACCACCGACGACGGCACCAGCCGCGACGCGAAGTTCGAGAAGATCAAGCTGCAGATGCAGCGCATGAGCGAGATCTTCACGGCGCTGTCGAACGTGCTCAGCAGCATCAACGAGACGCAGAAGACCGCCATCAGCAACATCCGCGGCTGACGCTCGCGGCCTGACGTCCGCCGCCTGACGTTCTGGGCAATGGCGATGTAGACAGCGGGCATGGAGAAGCCGCCCTCGCCGAAGCCGCCTGCTGCCAAGGTTCCGTTTGCCAATCGTCCGCCGTTGACGCCGCCTGCGAAGGGGACGCCGACGGCGGCTTCGTCTGCGGCGTCGACGACGTCGGGTGCGTCAGCGCAGGCGTCGGCGCAGGTGAGCGCAAAGACCGCACCGCCGGTCGCCCTCGGCTCCAAGCGCGCCGCCGTCGACAAGCTGCTCGCCCTCGCCAACGACGAGATGACCTGGGCTGAAGCCATCGGCATGACGAAGCACGAAGCCTTTGGCATCGCCCAGAGCGCCTATCGCCTGTTCGAGCACGGCCAGCAGGAGAAGGGACGCAAGGCGATGGAGGCCCTGCTCGTCGTCAACCCGCAGGTCGGCGCCTTTCACGCGCTGCTCGGCGGCATGGCCGGGCGCATGGGGGACGAGAGCCAGGCCGCGCGCTGCTACTCAAAGGCCATCGAGCTCGAGCCGGGCAACCTCGCCGCGCGTGTCAACCGCGCCGAGATGTTGCTCAAGAAGGGCTCCGTCGTTGAAGCCCTCGACGACCTGATCGCCGCCACCAAGATCGATCCGAAGGCCAAGTCGCCGCTCGGCAAGCGCGCCCTGTCGCTGGCCCGCGTGACCTCGCAGGGGCTGCGCGAGCTGATCAAGAAAAACCCCGCGAAGCCGTCGTCGTCAGCGAAGCCGTCGTCGTCGTCGTCGTCAACGTCGTCGCGGGCCGCGGCGCCGGCCCCGAAGCCGCCGATCAAACGCTGAGGTTTTCTAGCCGCTGACGTCGTCGTTTGCGTCGGCTATGACCGTCGGCGGAACGGTGGCCGAGTGGCTGAAGGCACCAGACTTGAAATCTGGCGTACTCGCAAGGGTATCGAGGGTTCGAATCCCTCCCGTTCCGTTCTCGTCGACCAGCCCACCTAGAAGCCGCAGACGCCGTCGATGCTGCAGGTGCCGCCTGTCGTCGTGCAGCAGCTCTCGGGCGACAAGAAGCAGAAAAAGGCTTGGCAGGGCTCGCCGCAGAAGCCGCTGCTGCTGCAGATGAGATCGTCGCGGCAGTCGACGGCGTTTGCGCAGACGCCGCCGGGGGCGCGGTCGCTGGTGTCGTCGACGCAGAAGCTCTCGCGGCACTCGCGGCCAGCGCCGCAGTCGCCGGAGTCGATGCACTGCTGGCAGGTGCTGCCGTCGCAGACGAAGCCGCCGCCGCACTCGCCGCCGCCGGCCGTGCAGGTCTCGCCACCGCACGAGAAGTTGGCCTGCACGGCGTCGGTGCGGCTGACGGTGACTGCCGAGCCCGACCAGCGGGCGCTGATGCCGGTCCACAGCTCGCCGCTGTTCAAGCGCTTGCTGGCGCCAAAGGTGTTCACGCCGTCGACGACGACGTTGACCGTGACTGTCGCGGCCGCCGCGCCGCGCTGGTTGTGGATGGCGATGCGGTACGTCTGCGCGGTGCGCGGCGTGAGCACGGCGATCGACTCGTCGCTGGGGCCCGACGTCGACAGCGGATCGCCCTCGACGGAATTCGCGTTGCCGTCCCAATCGGGGCGCAGCTCCGAGCCGGCCTGGCAGTTCTCGGCGAAGCAGCTGTCGTCGACGTCGCAGAACGATCCGCTGCTGGCCCGTGACAGGTAGATGTCGAAGCCGGCGTCGGGCGGCGTGATGACCACCTCGATGCGCGCCGTGCCCGCCGGCGTCGGCGTCAGGCACTGTCCGTCGACGCTGCAGGTGTCGGTGCACGAGCCGCAGGATTCGCCGCACACCGGATCGGGCCCGCAGGCGCGATCGCCGCACCGCGGCTGGCAGACGGCGACGTCGTCGACGCAGGCGCTGCCCTCGCAGCGCTGGCCGACGGCGCACTCCTGCTCGAACGAGAGGCCGAACAAGCAGCTGATGACGGTGTCGTCGTCGACGCAGGCCTCGATGCACGGTGCTTCGCCTTCGCCTTCGCCGGTGACGATGGGGGATTCGCCTTCGCCCTCAACCGGAAATTCGCCTTCGCCTTCGCCTTCGGTCGCGGGCACGACGTCGACGCAAGCGCC
>JBKJNL010000803.1:0-3481 GCA_046593615.1 Myxococcota bacterium
TACAACGACGACGCTGCGGCCATGCTGCACCGCTTCCCGGGCCTGCTGGCCGCCGTCGTCATCGTTGCCACTGCCTGCCCGGCCGATCCGCCGGCGCCGCTCGCACTCCCCGCGGGCCTGCCGCTCGCGCAGCTCGACGACGAGCAGCGCGCGCTGCTTCGGGCCACGCTGCAGATCTCCGACGGTGCGCTCAACGAGACCGACCTCGCCCTCGACCCCGCGGACCTCACGCTGCGCGGCGACGTCACGCTGCAGAGCGTGGGCGGAGGCGGCCAGCGCACAGCGACCTTGCGCGTCTACGGCCGCGCCGACAAAGACGCCGACGAGGTGCTGCTGGGCGTCGCCGTCGACGACGTCACGGTGGTGGCGAGCGGCCAGGCGTTCCTCGACTTCGGCGGCAGCAGCTTCGACGCCTGTGGTGCCGGCGTCGACGGCGCCTGCGGCCTGCTGTTCGATCGAAACCGCAACGGCATCAGCAACGTCGACGACCTCGTGGCGCACGTCGATCCGGCGCCGCAGGCGAGCTTCCTCGCGGCCGCGCCGACGACGCTGCAGTTCCCCTCGGGCATCCGCACCGGATCGTTCGCGCGCCAGGTCGTCGTCGTCGAAAACAGCGGCGAGCACCCGGTGCGCATCACGCGCGTGCAGGTGGCCGGTGGCCAGGGCGTCGGCGTCTCGATCTTCGATCCCGACGCCCCCGTCGAAGCCCCGCGCCGCGTCCTCGACGACGCCCTGCTCGACAACGACGGCGACGGCGTCTCTGACTTCGTTGTCCCCGCCGGCGACGAGGTCTTTGTCGCCGTCAGCTTCGCGCCCGTGAACAGCTTCTTGACCACGGCGGCCCTGCAGGTCAGCGCCGTCGACATCGTCACGCAGGTGCCGCAGGCGGCGCGCACCAAGGTCATCGCCAACGCCGACGGCGCGCTGCGGCCGCGCGATCCCCTCTATGTCGAGCCGTCGGTCGCCATCACCGATGGCGTGCTGGCCCTCGGTGGCGGCGTGGTGCCGGCCCGCGCGTTCCCCGCGGCGCAGCTGTTCTCGGGCGCTGAGCTCTCGTCGTTCGACAGCGAAACAAACCCCGGCCTGGCCCACACCGGACAAGCCGTGGTCGTCGACGGCCTCGCCATGCCCGCCGACGCCACCTTTGTCGTCGACGTCGGCCCCGGCGCCCGCTTCACCGCGGCCCTCGCCGGCCTCGCGTCCGACGTCGACATGGCGCTGCTCTCCCTCGACGACGCTGGCGCTGTCACCGGCGTCTTGCAGACCTCGCGTCAGGCCGGCGAATCCGCCGAAGCCGTCGAAGTCGTCAACACCGACGAAGGCAACCTGCGCGTCGCCGTGGTCCTCGGCCGCATCGAGCTTGAGGTCCCCGCCGCGTTGGCCGGTGCCGGCGTCGGCAGCGTTGCCCAGGCCCTCAGCGTCGATGAGCGCGCGCCGTTTCGCTTGACCTGCCAGCTCACCAAGGGGCCGGAGCTCGACGACGTCGACCCCGTCGTGCCCGCCCGCGGCCCCCTGGGTGGCGGCGTGCCGGTGACGCTCCGTGGGCGCGGCTTCTTTTCGCCCGACGACCCCGTCGCCGGACCCCACGTGCGCATCACCTTTGGCGGCGTGCCCGCGCTCGGCATCCCCGTCGTCACCACCGCCGAAGACGGCTCGCAGACCGTCCGCACGCTGCTGCCACCCGGCAACGCCGCGGCCGCCGACGTCCCCTCCACCGTCGTCGTCGAGAACCCGGTCCGGGGCGCGGGCGAGAACGCCGACGGTCAGGCCGCGACCTTGCCCGACGGCTTCCGCTACGACCTGCCGACGCCGCGCCTCGTGGGCTTGTCGCCCGACACCGCCACGGTCGACGGCGGCGCCATCGACATCACCGTCACCGGCGCTTTCTTCTTCGACACCTACGGCGCCCCTCAAGTGGTCTTCGATGGTGAGCCGGTCGAGGCGCTCATCGTCGACGCCGCGACCTTGATCGTCCGCCCGCCGCCCCACGCGGCGGGCCTCGCGACCGTCAGCGTGCGCAACATCGTGTCGTCGGGCGAGCCGGGCGAGCCCTCGAACATCTTGCCATTTTTCTACGTCGTCCCGACGCTGCCCGAGCCGTCGATCACCGGCCTCGACGTCGTCACCGGCAGCGCCGATGGCGGCACCGTCGTCGTCATCGACGGCACCAACTTTGCCGCGGGCGCGCGCGTCACGTTCGGCTACACCGAGGCCGACGTCACCGAGGTCACGCCGACGACCATCACGGTCACCACGCCGCGCGTCGATGCCGCCGGGGCCGTCGACGTGCTCGTGCAGAACACCGACGGACAGGTCGCCCGCGTCGCCGCCGGGTTTCTCTTCACGCTGCCGCCGCCGGCGGTCACCAGCGTGTTCCCCGACCGCGGCATCGTCAGCGGCGGCGCCGTCGTCGTCGTCGAGGGCAGCGGCTTCCGCGCCGGCACCCAGGTGCGCTTCAGCGCCGGGGTGGTCGAGCTGGCCGCCGCCAACGTCGTGGTGTCGTCGTCGACGACGCTGGTCGTCACCACGCCGTCGTTCCCGGCGACGGGGCCGGCGACGTTGACGATCGTCAACCCCGACCAGCAGTCGGCGTCGACGTCGTTCACGTTCTTCGAGCCGCAGGGCCCGGCACCCCGGCTGGTGGCCATCGATCCCCAGTCCGGCGACGTCGACGGCGGCGACCCCGTCACGCTGCGGGGCACGAACATGTCCGCGCCCACGGTCATCTTTGGCGGCACCGTGATCGGCGGCCTCGAGGTCGAGGCTGCGGCCAACGGGCTGCAGCGGGTGCGCTTCGCGGCCCCGGCGGGCGCTGTCGGCGCCGCCGTCGTCACCCTCGTCAACGCCGACGGCCAGAGCGACAGCATCGCCTACGTCTACGTCGACCTCGGCGAGCCGCGCGCGCTGGCGGTGAGCCCGTCGGTGGTCCACGCGCTCATCCCCGGCGACGAGATCCTGGTGTTCGGCGAGAAGCTCACCCTGCTGGGCCAGGTCACGGCGACCGCCGTGTCGGCCGATGCACGCACGCCGCTGGCCCTGACGGCCCTCGGCGACACGCTCGCGCGCCTCGTCGTCACCGAGCCGCTGCCCCCGGGCACCTTCATCATCGAGCTGGCCGGCACCGCCGACACGATCTTCACCGCGTCGATCCAGGCGCGCGCGCCGAACGTCGTGCGCGTCGAGGTCGAAGGGGGCGGACGCGTCTTGATGATCGGCGACGGCTTCGCCGGCGACGGCGGTCGCCTCACGAGCGTCACCGTCGGCGGCGTCGACTGCGAGGGCGTCGTCGCTGACGAGCGACTCTTGACTTGCGACCTCGCCGGGCGCGAGCCCGATGAGGCGGTGATCGAGCTTCACTACGGTGAGACCGTCGTCGTCGACAGCGACTTCCTGGTGGCCATCAACGGGGACGGCAATGGCAGCAGCATCGACCCGCGCTGCGACGGCATCGGGTCCGTCGACGCCGCTTGCACGGGGCCCG
>JBKJNL010000912.1:0-10143 GCA_046593615.1 Myxococcota bacterium
CGCGAAAGCGCGTGACCACGAACAGCGAGCAATCGATGGCCAGACCGAGCGCAAGCAGCGTGACGATGTTGGCGGCAAAGATGCTGACGTCGGTAAAGATGGTGAGCACGCGCAGCGCCGAGAACGCAGCGAGGTTGGCGCACACACCCATCAGCAGCGGCAACAGCGCGGCCACGACCGAGCGGAACACCCACAGCAACAGCAGCAGCGTCAGGGGCAGCGCGTAGAGCTCTCCCTGGATGATGTCGTGCTCGACCAGCTTGGCGACGGAGTGGTTGACGACGACGAAGCCGGTGAAGACGACCTCCATGCCGTCGGCCTTTAACAGCTGCATCATCTCCGGCAGCGCGTGCTGCTTGTCGTGCTCGGTGCCGTGCAGCGTGACGATGAGCGCCGTGCTCTTGCGATCGTGTGACGCCAACCAGGGCGCGCCGGTCGTGTAGAGGCAGTCGACGCTCTCGGTCAGGCGAAAGGCCTCCATGCGCGTCGACGCCGCCAGCACCTCGCTGAGGACCTCGATGTCGTCGATGGTGCTGCCTCCGGGCGCCTTGTAGAGGGCGATGATGTCGGCCGCGCCCTGCCCGAGCTCGCGCTCGATCATCGCCTTTGTCTGCCAGCTCTCGGCGTCGTCGTCTTCGAAGCCGCCGCCCTTCAGCCGGGGCAGCACGTCGGGCACGATGGGCACCGCCAGGGCCAGCAGCACGACGTGGAAGAGCACGAAGCGACGCGGGCGTCGCGCGACATAGGCACCGAGGGAGAACAGCACGCCGGCAGCATAGCGAGCAGCCGCGCACCGCGGTCGGCGCGGACGGTCACCGCGACGACGATCATGCGGCGACGATCACTCGGCGACGATGACGCCGCAGGCCACGCGGGCCCCGGCGCTCTTGGCGTCGGCGCCGTCGTCGCGGCTGGCATGCACGATCACGGCGCGACCGATCACCGAGCGCTCGCCCGAGAGCATGACGACGTCGTCGCCGCGCTCGAGGTGGGCGTTGCCGTCGGCCGCGGCGTCGAGGTTGCCGAGGTCGCCAGCGTGCCGCGCGGGCGCGTCGGGCAGGCCGTGGGTCGGTCCGAGCTTGTGGCCGGCGACCACGCCGGCGCCGGCGAAGTGGTCGCCGGCGGAGGTGCCGTCGGGGCTCGAGCAGTCACCGATCTCGTGCACGTGGAACCCGTGGCTGCCGGGCGACAGACCGGCGACGTCGGCGACGACGTGGACGCCATCGCCACGGGTCTCGAAGCGCACGGTGCCGCTGACGCTGCTGCCGCTCTTGCTCTGCAACGTCGCCTTTGCTCTCTGGCTGCCCGGCGCGGTCGGCGGCGCACCGACCCCGGCCGAAGCGCTGGCGCCGGTCCCCATCGATGGGCTGGTGCTCGACGCCGGCGAGCCCGACGACGTGCCCGACGACGAACAGGCCGAGGCAAAGGCGATGACTTCGACGACGACGAACGCCGCCGCAGCGACCTGGCGCAACAGCCACGCGCGCTGGCCCGGCGATGACAGCGGATCGCCGCGGGTCGGCTCAGAGAGGGTGGAGAGGAAGGTCATGGCGGCTCCCAGATGGTGCCGCGCCCTTGCAGTGGTCGTGCCGCGCGCGCGCCCCGCTGCCATGCACCGACGACCGGCCGTCAAGTGTGCGCCTCGGACTCAGTGTGGCGTCGTGGTCGCTGTCGGGCCACCCGCGATCGCGTGCAGTCGCGCGCGATCGCGTGCGATCGCGTGCGTCGTTGTCCGCCAGGCGCGGTTGGCGCCTGCTCAGATTTCGCGGCGGCCCCCCAGGCGGTCGCTGCGCTCGGCGACGCCATGACCCGCCTCGGCGATCGGCACGTACTGACCCTCCTGCGGATCCCACGCCGACACGTTGCCGCTTTCGATCTCGTAGACCCAGGCGTGCAGCTGCACCACGCCGCGCGTCATGCCGGCGAGCACCGCCGGGTGCGTGCGCAGGTTCTCGATCTGCACGAGCACGTTCTCTTCAATGCAGGTCTCGAGCTTCTCGGCCTGCGGCAGATCCTTGTAGTGGCTCTTCATCACGCGTCGCGTGGCCTCAGCGTGGCACAGCCAGCCCCGCACCGCCGGCAGGTCTTCCAGACCCGAGGGATCAAGGACTGCCTTCATGGCGCCGCAATGGGTGTGCCCACACACGATGATGTCTTTGACACCCAGCACATCAACTGCATACTCGATCGTCGCTGCCTCGCCGCCGTGGATCGCCCCGTACGGCGGGACCAGGTTGCCGGCGTTCCGCAAAATGAACAGATCGCCCGGCCCAGTCTGTGTAATCAGATTGGGATTGATGCGGCTGTCTGAGCAGGTAATGAAAAGCGCGTCCGGATCTTGACCTTTTGACAGGCGCGTAAACAGGTCTTTCTGCGCGCCGAAGACGCCGGACTGGAAACGGTGGATGCCGTCGAGGAGCTTCTTCACGGAGGGTCCTTGCGCTGTGCGTGGTGGGGGCCTGATGTGCGGTTGACTTCGACGGCGTCTTTGCCGGACCCTCGCCCGCCCCTTCAGGCAATGACAACCACAGTCGCGTTTTCCATCGGTCCCGCGACCGACGGGTGCGCGACGAAGTCCCGGAGCACGACGATGGCAGCCCACGAGCAGACGAAGATCCAAGGCGAAAAGGCCAAGCAAGGCATCGAGCAAAAGGCGATCAACACGATCCGCACGCTCTCGATGGATGCCGTGCAGGCCGCCAACTCGGGTCACCCCGGGACGGCGATGGCCCTCGCCCCCGTCGTCTACACCTTGTGGAACGAAGCCCTGGCCTTTGACCCCGACGACCCGATCTGGCCGAACCGCGATCGCTTCGTCCTCTCCGTCGGCCACGCCTCGATGCTGCTGTATTCGATCCTGCATCTCACCGGCGTCAAAGCCGTGAACGGCAAGTACGAGCGCCTCGGCGAGCTCTCGGTGCCTCTCGACGACATCAAGCGCTTCCGCCAGCTCGACTCGCGCTGCCCGGGCCACCCCGAGTACCGCTGGACGTCGGGCGTCGAGACCACCACCGGTCCCCTCGGCCAGGGCGTGGCCACCGCCGTCGGCATGGCCATCGCGTCGAAGTGGCAGGCGGCGCACTTCAACCGCCCCGGCTGCGAGATGTTCAATTATGACACCTATGCCATCTGCGGCGACGGCTGCATGATGGAAGGTATTTCGCACGAGGCTGCCTCTCTCGCTGCCCACCTGAAGCTCGATAACCTGTGCTGGATCTACGACAACAACAAGATCACGATCGAGGGCCACACCGAGTGGGCCTTTTCCGAAGACGTCGCCACCCGCTTCGTCGGCTACGGCTGGAACGTCGTGCGCGTCGGCGACGCCAACGACCTGCAGATGATGCGTCGGGCCCTGAACACCTTCAAGAAGACCAAAGACCGCCCGACGTTGATCATCGTCGACAGCCACATCGCCTGGGGCGCGCCCAACAAGCAGGACACGCACGCCGCCCACGGCGAGCCCCTCGGCGAAGAAGAAATCCGTCTCACAAAGGCCAACTACGGCTGGCCCGAGAACGAGAAGTTCCTGGTGCCCGACGACGTCGTCAGCCACTTCAAGGAAGGCATCGGCGCGCGCGGCGCAAAGGCCCGCCACGCCTGGTTCGACATGTTCGCCAAGTACAAGGCCGAGCAGCCCGAGCTGGCCGACCACCTCGAGCGCATGCAGCGCCGCGCCCTGCCCGACACCTGGGACAAAGACATGCCGACCTTTGCCGCCGACGCCAAAGGCGTGGCCGGTCGCGACGCCAGCGCCAAGGTGCTGAACCAGCTGGCGAAGAACGTGCCCTGGCTGATGGGAGGCTCGGCCGACCTCGCCCCGTCGACCAAGACGCGCTTGACCTTCGAAGGCGCCGGCGACTTCGCCTCGCCCGAGTCGCACCTCGGCAACTACGGCGGCCGCAACTTCCACTTCGGTGTGCGCGAGCACGCGATGCACGCGATCGTCAACGGCTTGAGCCTTTCCAAGATCAAGCCCTACGGCTCGCAGTTCTTGATTTTCAGTGACTATGCCCGCACAGCGATCCGCCTTTCGGCCATCATGGAAATCCCGGCTGTCCACATCTTTACACACGACTCGATCGGCGTCGGCGAAGACGGCCCCACCCACCAGCCCATCGAGCAGCTCGGCTCGCTGCGCGCCATCCCCGGCCTCGTGACCCTGCGTCCCGCCGACGCCAACGAGGTCGTCGAAGCCTGGAAGTTCGTGATGAAGAGCCGGCACGAGCCCGTGGCCCTCATCCTGACGCGCCAGCCGCTGCCGACCCTCGACCGCACCAAGTACAAGTCCGCCGAGGGCCTGCAGAAGGGCGGCTACGTCGTCGGCGACGCTGACGACGGCAAGCCCCAGGTGCTGCTGATCGCGACCGGCTCCGAGGTCTACCTGTGCGTCGCGGCCCACGAAGAGCTCGCCAAGCAGGGCATCAAGTCGCGCGTGGTCTCGATCCCGTCTTGGGAAATCTTTGAGCACCAGACCGACGAGTACAAAGAGTCGGTCATCCCAAAGGCGGTCAAGGCCCGCGTTTGCGTCGAGCAGGCCGGCAGCTTCGGCTGGGAGCGCTACGCCGGCGACGGCGGCTGCATCGTCGCCATGAAGACCTTTGGCGCTTCGGCGCCGCTCAAGGAGCTGCAAAAGAAGTTCGGCTTCACGACCGAGAACGTCGTCGAGCGCGCCAAGGAACAGATCGCCAGGCGCAGCTGAGGCCGGTCGCGTTGCAGACGTGAAGAGAGGCGCCGGTGACGGCGCCTCTTTTTTTGCGTCGACGCCTGGGGATTTGGCTGCGCTGTTGTTGGCGACTCTCTGACTGCGCCTTTTTGTCGACGACGACGGCGGCATCGAGGCCCCAGGCGTCAACGGAGCCAATGCGGCCGGATCGATGGTTCACAAAAGATTCACAGAACCGCGGCGACAGCGGCGCGTTCAGATGGCCACCCCGGAGAAAACACCATGCGCCACACGTTCGCCGCGACCCTCGCGTCGCTCACGCTCTCGTTGTCGTTGTCGGCTCTTGCCGGCGGCTCCCCCTACAACCGGTCGGCGGGCCAGAACGCGCCGGCCGCCGCGGTCGTGCAGAAGGAGGTCAAAGGCGACGACGGCGTCGTCAAATACGTCGACGAGGTCGTCGCCGGCCCGGTGCATCGCGACGGCCACGGCAACGCCCAGGGCAACCAGTACGACCTCGCCGTCGACGGCGCCTTTGAAGGCCAGACCGTGGCGGTGCTGCACTTCTACACGGGCTTCGACTTCTCGCTGCCAAAGGCCGCGCTGAAGGAGAAGGGCTTCTCGGTGTTCCGTTGGATCGACGCGCCGCCCTCGCCTCGAGAGCTCGAGGAGAAGCTCGGCAAAGCGACGCAACTGTGGATCATCTCCGGCGCCGACCGTCGCCTCACCGACGAGCACGTCGCGGTCATCAAGCGCTTCTTCGACGCCGGCCACGGCGTCTACATCTGGGGCGACAACCAGCCCTATTACGCCGACGCCAACGTCGTCGGCAAAGCGCTGCTCGGCGTCGAGATGCACGGCGACATCCCCGGCGGCCAGCCCGTCGGCCTGCAGAAGGCAAAGAACAAGGCGGGCGTGCTCCCCGGCCACCTGCTGAGCACCGGCCTCGAGTCGGTCTACGAAGGCAGCACCATCGCCACCGTCGACGACAACCAGGCGCTTACGCCGATCATCTGGGGCAGCGCCGACAACGTCGTCACCGCCGCCTACGAACGAGACGGCAAGCGCGCGCTCTTCGATGGGGGCTTCACGCGCCTGTACGTCGGTTGGGAGACCGCGGGCACCGCCCGCTACGTGAAGAACGCCGCGGCCTGGCTCACCAACGTGGAGCGCTTTGGCGACGCCGTCACCGCTGCCAAGACGGCGGCCAGGGTCGACCCGAAAAAGCCCGACGCGCCGATCAAGTAGCCCCGATCGAGCGAGTGCAACGAGTCATCGCCGCGCCTGAGCGGCCCTGGACCGGTGCCGCCCGCTGCTCGCGGGCGGCGCCGCTTTGTGCGCTGACCAGGCGCTGAGGTCAGCCTTGGTTGCGGGCGACCGCCGCCTTGATGAGCGCCTTGAACGCAGCGGCGTCGACCTTGCCGCCTTCGGGGATGTCGATGGCCCGGCGCATGTTGCCCTCGAGGCTGGCATTGAAGAGGCCCGTGGGGTCGGGGACGCTGGCCCCGTGGGCAAACGTGAGCTTCACGGCCTTTGTGTACATCTCGCCCGTGCAGACCATGCCGTCGCGCGACCAGACCGGGATGCCCGTCATGCCATTCGACGGCTTCTTCCACTTCCGCTCCTCGACCATCGCCGGGTCGGCTTCGAGGATCAGCGTCCGCATGCGGTTGAGGATCTCAAGACGCCAATCGGCGCCGCGCATCTCGCGGTCGGCCGTCGGCGACTCTGTCGGCGACACCGTTTTTGCCAGCGCCTTTTTGGCCGACACCGTTTTCGCCAGCGCCTTTTTGGCCGACACCTTTTTGGCCGACACCTTTTTGGCCGACACATTTTCTGCGGGGGCCTTTTTTGCCGGCGCCTTTGACGTCGTCGTCAGCGCCTTTGACGTCGTCGCCGGCGACCGCTTCTTCGCCGGCGGCTTTTTCGTCGTCGTGGTCGTCGCGGCCTTTTTCGGCGGAGGCTTCTTTGTCATGGGGTCCGTCGGTTGGCAGGTCGCAAGCTCGATGCGCCGCGGTCGTTGTCTACGTGGCGGCCTGGCCCGCGCATAGCCGCGGCGTCGATCGTGATTCGCAGCTGACGGTTTGATCCCGTTCGACTCTATCGTCGCGCCATGACCGACCCGGCCTCGAACACCGGCCTGGTGGCGCTGGCTGCGGCCCGCTCCCAGCACAACGAGCAGCGCGTGCTCGCCGAGCGCTCCCTCGAGAACGAGCAGCGTGTCGCCGTCGTTCGCGTCATCGCCCTGGCGATGAGCGGCTTGAGCCAGGCCATCATCGGCGCGGTGACCGGCGAGGCCGACCACGCCGTCAACCCCGTGAGGATCGGCGCGCTCGTGCTGTACGGCGCGTTCTCGGTGGTCAATTTGATCGCGGTGCGCCGAGCCGTGGCCAACGTCGTGCGGGCCCGCGTCGTGCCCCTCATCGTCACCACCGTCGACGTCGCCTTTGTCGTGGTCATGGAGTGGGCCGACCTCAGAGACGGCGGCATCGAGCTCGACGGCACCGTGGGCCTGTTCGCGCTGATCATCAGCTACGCGATCCTGCGGCTGGGCGCCGAAGGCCTCTGGTACACGGCGATCCTCGCGGTCGGCGGCTTTGGTCTGGCGCTGCACTGGGCGGGAGAGTTCGCCTGGGCGCGCTTCACCTTTGTCGCCTTTTTGCTGTTCGCGATGACGCTCTTGCTGTCGTGGACGCGCCAGGCGGTGCGGGTCGCGTTCGTCGACCTCAAGCGACGCGAGAGCCTGTCGAAGCTCCTGCCGCACAAGGTCGTCGACGAGATCCTCGCCGGACGCGAAGAGCTGCTTCGCCCCACGCGGCGCGACGTCACGGTGCTGTTCTCCGACATCCGCGACTTCACGACCTACAGCGAGGGACGCGAGCCCGAAGACGTTCTGCGCTTCCTCGACGACTACTTCGGCCGCATGACGCAGGTGGTGCAGGGCCACGACGGCTCGGTGAACAAATTCATCGGCGATGGCCTCATGGCCATCTGGGGTGCGCCGGGCCCCCTCGACCGGCACGCCGTGCACGCCGTCAAGGCCGCCATCGACATGCAGCGCGTCGTCGCCGAGATGAACGAGCGGCGCGTCGCCGACGGCCAGCCCGCGCTGCACATCGGCATCGGCGTGCACACCGGCATGGTCGCCGCCGGCATGCTCGGCGGCAGCAACCAATCCGAGTTCACCGTCATCGGTGACGCCGTCAACCTCGCCTCGCGCATCGAAGGCCTCACAAAGACGTACGGCGTCGGCATCCTCGTCAGCGACGCCACCTGGCAGCGCCTCGGCGGCGGCTTCGAGGGCACCTGCGTCGGCGAAGCCGCGGTCAAGGGACGCAAGGGCGCGGTCACCGTCTATGCCGTCGGCGCCCGCTCAGCCTGACGACGGTGACGACGGCGACGACGGTGACGTGGGCGACGGCAGCAGCTTCGTCGGGCGCCGCCAGCTCTCGATGGGCCAGCCGCGCTTGCGGGCGATGCGGCGCAGGCGCGGGTCGGGGTCGACGGCGACGGGGCGGCCGACGGCCTCGAGCATCGGCAGGTCGCTGACGCTGTCGGTGTAAAAGGCGCAGTCCTTGAGGTCGATGCGCAGCTTGTCGGCGATGACCTGGGCGTGGGCGACCTTGCCGGGGCCGTAGCAGAGGGGCAGCTCGGCGAGGCCGGTGAAGATGCCGGCGTCGACGGCAAAGCGGTTGGCGAGGAAGCCGTCGATCTTCAGCTCATCGGCCAACGGTGCCGACAGGTAATTCGACGACGCCGTCAGGAGGAACACGAGGTCGCCGGCGTCCTTGTGCCTCTGCACCGCGGCGCGTCCAGCGGGCAGGATCGTCTGCCGCACGGCCTCTCGGTAGAACGCGAGAGTGCGATCGATGACGTCGCGCTCGGTCTTGCCTGCGAGGGTGGCCACGGCCTCGATGAGCACGTCTTCCATGCGGGCCAGGCCCAGCTCGTAGAGGGCGACCCAGAAGCCGGCGCGGACGCCCTGCCACAGCGAGACGTTGCCGGCCTTTATCTCGCGCTTGACCCACAGCGACGCGCTGTTGACCCCGAGCAGCGTCTTGTCGACGTCAAAAAAAGCGATGCCGGGCATTCGTCAGCGCGACCGCGCCGCAGCCGGCGTTGGGTGGGAGGCCCCATCCGGCTCGGTCATGCGCTCTTCTGCAGCAGCCACGCCGCGCGCTTCTTCTGGGCGTCGGGTGCTGCGGCTTCGTCGAGCGTGAACCAGACGGCTTCTTTTTCGGCGGCCTGCAAGACGACGTCGACCTCGTGGAGCTCGTCGCGCCGGAACGTGTGCAGGTGCAGGCGATCGCCGGGCGAGCGCTCGCTGACGACGCGGGCCAGACCAGAGCGCGAGGTGCGCAAGCCGTCGACGGCGATGACGACGTCGCCGGCGGACAAGCCGGCCTTTTGCGCGGCGCCGCCGTCGTGGACGTGGGCGAGGTGGGCGCCGTCGTCGCCGCCGCCAAAGGTGACCCCGAGGGAGCCGCGCTTGTCAGCGTCTTTTTTGCCGGGCTTGCCGCCCTGGTCGCTGTCGCTGTCGACGGGTCGCTGGTGGGTGCGGATGCCGTAGGTCTCGAGCAACCCGGCCAGCGGCACGTCGTTGGTGCCCCGCACGTACTCGTCAAAGAAGGGCTTGAGGTCGATGCCGACGACTTCGGCAGCGGCGCGCTCGATGCCGTCTTCGGGGACGCCGGGGTTCTTGCCCGAGGCGTTGTCGCCGTAGCGGGCGAACAACAGCCGCATCACGTCGTCGAGGGACTTCACGTCGTCGGTGGCGGCGCGGATGGTGACGTCGAGGGCCAAGGCCACGAGCGACCCTTTGGTGTAGTATGACACCTGCGAATTCGGTGTATTCTCATCTTGCCGATAATACTTGATCCAGGAATCATGCGACGACTGCGAAAGCGACTGCTTCTTTCGACCCGAGCCGCGCATCACCCGCGTCGTCGTTCGGCCCAGCAACTCGAGCCAGCTGTCGAGCGAGATGACGCCGGCGCGCACCAGGGCCAGATCATCATAATAGCTGGTAATTCCTTCAAACGCCCACAAGTTCTTTGTGTAGTTTTCACGCGTGAGATCGTAGGGCGCGAAGCTGGCGGGCTTGATGCGCTTGACATTCCACAGGTGGAAGTACTCGTGGCTGCACAGGCCGAGGAACGAGCGATAGCCATCGCTCGGATCGACCATGCCTGGCCGCGGCAGGTCATCGCGCTTGCAGATGAGCGCCGTCGACGACCGGTGCTCAAGGCCGCCGTAGCCGTCGCCGACGGCCATCGTCAAAAACAGGTAGCGCTCGAAGGGCGGGCGACCCTCGAGGTGGAACATGGCGATCTGCTCGTCGCAGACGGCCTTGAGGTCTTTGGCGAGGCGCTCGCGATCGAAGCGCACGCGGCCGGTGAGGGCCATCTGGTGGGGCACGCCGCCCGAGGTCCACTCGACGAGGTCGAAGGTGCCCATCTCGACGGGGTGGTCACACAGCT
>JBKJNL010000934.1:0-4389 GCA_046593615.1 Myxococcota bacterium
CGCGCGCGACCTCGAAGCGCAGGAACAGCGACGCCGAGCGTTCGAACGCAGCGTCGGTCTCGAGCAACGAGACGCGCACGGTGGGCCCGGCGGGCAGGCCGGCGGGCCCGCGAACGATGACGTCGCGGCTGCGGCTGCGCCCGCCCAGGATCCAGAGGTCGACGTCGCTGCCGTCGACAAACGCCCCGCGCGCGAGGGAGCCGGTCAGCGCCACCGCCCGCGTCTCTGGCTGTCGTGCCATGCGCTCAGCGACGTGCAGCGCGGCCCGCCACGCCGCGGTGGGCGGGCCATCGCTCAGGAGCCGACACCGCCGCCGCCGCCGAAGCGCACGCTGAGCGGCGAGAGGCCAGAGGTACGTCCGCCGCCGCCGCCGCCCCAGCTGCCGGAGCCACCGCCGACGTAGCGCCGATCGCGGTTGGGCAGGTCGGGCGTCGTCGGCTTCTCTGGCTTCGCCGGGGCCGGCCGGCTGTCGAGCGCGGCGATGAGCGTATCTTTGGTGTAGCCCTTCGGCAGCGTGAAGGGGCCGATGCAGTCGCCGGAAATTCCGGGGATCATCTCAATCCACATCTTGTCTTTGGTGATGATCAACGCACCACCCGGGATCACGCCGCTCGGATCATTGATGTAGATGTGCTCATAGCCCCGCTTGCTGGCATCGACGCGGGTCCGGCCCTGGATGTTGGCGGCGCCGAGGTCGGCGCGGACGTGGGCAGCGACGGCGGCCACGGCTTTTTCGTCGACACCCTTCGGCTGGTGCGTCGTCGGCTCCAGCAGGCTGCTCCAGCTCACGCCCTTGGGCAGCGCGAACGGGCCGACGGTCTTGCCCCAGCTCTGTGCGTAGAACTTCTTGTTCGACTCATCGATATACAGGCGGGAAGTGTGCTGCATGGCAGACGGCAATTTCTTTTGCTCGTCAATTCCAACATACACTTCAAGCGCGGTGCCTTTACCGCCTTTGATGCTGTAGACGCCGTAGCCCTCGGCCTTCATCTCGACCTCGGCCGGCTTCTTGTCCTTGAGGAACACCCCGAGCATCGCGCGCAGCGAGGCCGCGCGATCGAGGGGCGCGGCTTTCGGTGCGCGGGGCGAAGCGGTGGCGGCGGCAGCGGTCGGGACGCGGGGCATGCTGGACCTCGAAGTCGCCGGCGGCGCCGCCGGACACCGCATCCTACGCCGCACCCGATGGTCCACCAACGTCGGGACGGTCGCGGACCGCCGCCGTCGTCGTCGCCTCAGCTCACTCTTTGTGTTGCGGGTAGCGCACGCGGCTGGCCGGATCGAACGACGGCGTCTTGACCGTCGTCGACGGCTTCTCTTTCTTCACCTTGTCCCAGAGGGTCAACAAGGTGGGGTCGAGGTTCTGGCCCGAGGCGCCCGACAGGAACACCAGCGGCACGCCCTTCTTCTCGAGGTGCTTTTCGAGCTTCTTCACCGCCGGCAGCTCGCGCGGATCGCCCGCCAGCAGGTCGCATTTGTTGATGGCCACGACCTCGGGGCGCGAGGCCAGGTCTTTCGAAAAGCGATCGAGCTCTTTGCGCAGCACCTTGTAGCGCTGCAGCAGATCGACCGGCCCGCGGATGTACGAGGCGTCGTCGCGTTTGCCGTCGTCGTCGTCGTCTTTCTGGGCGACCTTTTTTGTGACCTTTTTTGCAGCCTTTTTGGCGACGGTCTTGGGGCTCGCAAGCGCCGGGCCGTTCACTTCTTCGTCGGCGGTCTCGAGGGGCACCTCGATCAGGTGGAACAGCACGCGCACGCGCTCGAGGTGCTTCAAGAAGCGGACGCCCAGGCCTTTGCCGATGTGGGCGCCTTCGACGAGGCCGGGGATGTCGGCGATGACGAAGGAGCTGCCGTCGAGGGCGCCGGGCACGCGCACGACGCCGAGCTGGGGCACGAGGGTCGTGAAGGGGTAGTCCGCGATCTTCGGCCGGGCCGCGCTGACGCGGGCCACAAAGGTGCTCTTGCCGGCGTTGGGGAACCCCAGCAGGCCGACGTCGGCCATGAGCTTCAAGCTCAGCCGCAGGTTTTTTTCTTCGCCGTCGGTGCCGGGCTTGGCGAACTCCGGGCCTTGCCGCGACGGGGTGGCGAAGCGGGCGTTGCCGAAGCCGCCGTTGCCGCCTTTGCAGACGACCAGGCGCTGGCCGTGGGCGATCAGGTCGCCGAGCAGCGCGCCGGTGTCGGCGTCGAAGATCTGCGTGCCCAGCGGCACCAGGGCGGTGACGTCGTCGCTCATGTGGCCCGCCTGCTTCTTGCCGCGGCCGGGCTCCCCGTTTCGGGCGACGAGCTTGGGGTCGTATTTGAAGTCGAGCAGCGAGTGGATGCCGTCGTCGGCGATGATGATGACGTCGCCGCCGTCGCCGCCGTCGCCGCCGGCCGGTCCGCCGTTTGGGACGTGGGCTTCACGCCGCCAGGCCACGGCCCCGTGACCGCCGTCGCCGGCCTTTGCATACAATTTTACTTCGTCGATGAAGTTGGACATGACGTTTCTCGATCAGGCGCTTCACAGCGGCTTCAGCAGCAAGAGAGACGGTGCCCAGGAAACTTCGGCGAACCGCCGATCGTCATTCCTCGCCACCAAAAAGAAGACACAGGGTTGCCCCTGTGTCGCTCTTTCACATCGATGTGAAGGCAATCAGCCGGGTGTGGGGTGTCCCAGGAACCCGAGCCGATCACTCCGCTGCGGCAGCTTCCACTTCAGCGGCCACGGCGTAGATCGAGACGCGCTTCTTGCTCTTGCCATCGCGCTCGAACTTCACGGTGCCGTCGATGAGGGCGAACAGCGTGTGGTCGCGGCCGACGCCGACGTTCTTGCCCGGGTTCACCTTCGTGCCGCGCTGGCGGATGATGATGTTGCCGGCGCGAACGACGGTGCCGTCGGACTGCTTGACGCCGAGATACTTCGGGTTTGAGTCACGGCCGTTGCGGGTAGATCCCTGGCCCTTCTTATGCGCCATCTGTGCACCTGTGGCTCGTCTCTCGACGAGCAATAGAACGTTGAGGAAGCGGTTGCGCGCTGCGCTGAGGCGACTGCGCGAATCACGCCGATCGACATCGATCGGTGTTGAGAAAGGGAGCCGGCTTCAGCCGACAATCTTGTCGATCGAGACGATCGTGTAGCGCTGGCGGTGGCCCTTGTGCTTGATGTAGTCGCCCGGGCGGCGCTTCAGCGGCCACAGCTTGACGCCTTTGACGCCTTCGCCTTCGCCTTCGTCACGGCCGTTTTCGAAGACGGTCGCGGTGACGCTGACGCCAGAGACGGTGGGGGCGCCGACCTTGGTGCCGCCTTCGCCGCCGATGAGCAGGACCTTGTCAAAGGTGAGCTTGTCGCCCTTTTTCTTGCCAGCGATGAGGTCGATTCGGAGCTTCTCGCCCTCCATGACCTGGTGCTGGCTCGCGCCGGCGACGATGACTGCGTAACGACCCGCCATACTTGCTCCTCGAAACCGACGCACCCTCACGGGTGGGCCATCTGAACGACCGACAAAGAAACCAGAAACGAAACCGAAAACGAACCAGAACGAAACCGCAGCGATCACTCCGGAGAGGCGCTGCACAGGGGCGGAGCAAACCGGCTGGGACGTCACCTGTCAAGGACGAGCCCGACGAAAGTGGCGCTTCGCGGGCGGCGTTCGTGGACCGACAGCGCCCCGCGATCCGTCAGTAGCCGAGCTCTTTCTTGCGCTGGTCGGCGGTCGGCAACGCCGGCTGCTTCGTGTTGTACATGGGCAGCCCCGGCGCCTTTTCGGCGTTGATGGCGATCCACTTCTTGTGCTCGGGCTTCTTCTCGGCCTCGCGGTCTTCGAAGATCGCCTTGACCGGGCACTGGGGCTCGCAAGCGCCGCAGTCGATGCAGGCGTCGGGGTCGATGTAGACCATTGCGTCGTCGCCGTGAAAGGCGTCGACGGGGCACACGCTCACGCAGTCGGTGAAGCGGCACTGCTGGCAATTTTCAGTCACGATGTAGGGCATCGCCGGCTCCACCTGTGGGATTCGCGTTCCCTCTACCAGCCGTCGTCGCCTCGTCAATCTGGTGCCTCGCGTCGCGCTACCCTGCGGCCATGTTGTGCCCGTCCTGCCTGGCCGTCGTCGCCGTTGTCGACGCCACGTCCGCCTGCCCGTCGTGCGGCGCGCGCACCGCCCTCGACGGCCGCTTCCGCCTCGACGAGGTCTGGCCCGGCGAGCGCTCCCACGACGGCGTCGACGGCGTCGGCCTGCTGGTGTCGGGCGCCGCGCTGGACACCGGCGAAACGGTGCTGGTGCGCCTGGCCTCGTCCGACGTCGCGTCCGACGTCGCGTCCGACGTCGCGTCCGACGTCGGCGACGATGAGCGGCGGCGATCGCGGCTGGTGCGCGAGGCCAGCATCCTGCGTGGCTTGCGGCACCCGCAGGTGG
>JBKJNL010000978.1:0-12389 GCA_046593615.1 Myxococcota bacterium
ACGGTGACCCCGGGTGGGAAGTGATCTGGCGTGGCTTCAGAACGCTGCGGATCATGGTGAGCGGCTTCCTGCTGGCGCGCAGAAAGATGTGATCAATGGTGAGCCGCTGCGGAAGAGGGGAGGAGAGAGTTCGGCCAGACTTGGTTCGCCACGACGCGACAACGCTTGAAACACGACAACGACGGAGTTGCTCTCTCCTCGCCTCTTCCGCAGCGGCGCCCACGCATGAGGACGCAACAATCTCTGAGCCGCGCCGGCGGAAGAGGGGGGAGATGGCCTCTGAGCCACCAGCAGTAAAAAGAGAACGGGCCCTCGCGGGCCCGTTCACTTTCAATCTTCAAAGAGCGAGCGGTTCAGCCGCCTGCGTATTCAAAGATGTCGCCCAGGTAGACCATGAAGTCGATGATCGACGTCTTCTCCTGCAGCGTGTTGTTCACGCGGTCGAACTCGGTCTGCGCAGCGCGGATGGCGGCGACATCGCCGGCCACGACGGCGGCATCGAGCACGGCCTTTTTGGCGGCCCAGGGGCCCGCGGCAAAGACACGCGCTTCATCCACCAGGCGGTAGCCAACGGCGTGGTCGACGTCGTCAAAGGCGGCCGAGCGGTAGATGATCTGCGAGACGGGGTCGCGGTACTCGACGACGTCGAGGTCGGCGACGCCATCGCCGTCGCGATCGAGCGCCAGGGTCGGGTCGCCAGCCTGGCCCGCCATGGTGATGCGCGAGCGCTGGGCGAAGTCGAGGGTCTGGTCGAGGGTCGACGTCATGTTGACCATGCCGAAGACGGCCGCATAGCTGCGCAGCTGGTAGCTGGTCGCCGGGCGGATGGCGTCGCCAACGATGGCGGCGTCGGGGAGCTCTTCACCGTAGATGCCGGTCTTCAAGAAGGGTTGATAGAGCACTTCGACGTCGCCAGCGGCGTTCTCGGCGATGCGCGGCGAGTAGACCGACGTGTCGTTGCGCATGACGGCACCGAACAGGTCGAGCATCTCGTTCTGGAAGATGCGGTAGTAGCCGATGGAGAACGCGCCACGGTTGGTCTCCTGCGAGAAGTCGCGGAAGAAGAACGCGTCGGACGACGTGATCGCCTGCATGGCCATGACCTTGTCCCAGTAGTTGCCAAGGCTCTGCGGGCGGAAGTCGTACTCGTTGTCCCAGGTCGAGTTGTAGATGCGGCCCTGGTCGAGACCGATTTCGACGCTGTCGGTGCAGTCGCTGGCGTCGCGCTGCGGCACAAACGTGTCGTCGGTGGCGTCGTTGGTCGGGCCGGCGTCGCGGCAGTAGGTGCCGGGCTCGGGCTGCTGAAGCACGCGGACAAAGAAGTCCATGCCCTGCAGCGCGGCGGTACCCCAGTCGCGGATGGTCGGGTAGATGCGCGACGTCTGGGCGCGGCGGTAGTAGTAGAAGTAGCGGTACGCATTCAGCATGGGCTGGTACGTGCGGGTGTAGAGGCGATTGACGTACGATCCGGCCCACGAAGTGAACGGGTTCAAGACACGGTCACGACGGAAGGCGTCGAAGGGATAGTAGAACTCATACATCTCGCCGGCGTTCTTCACGATCTCCGAAGAGGTCGCGCCGAGGTCGTAGCGGTTGCAGGTCAAGTTGCCGCCAAAGGCGTACTCGTCCGAGCAGAAGCCGTAGGGGACCGTGACCTTGGGCGAGCGGCCGTCGTCGTCGGCGAAGCCGAAGCGGCCGAGGACGAAGTCCATGCAGCCGGGGACTTCGCGCTCGCCGAAGTCGGCGCAGTCGGTGTCGTCGAGGCCGTTGACAAAGGCCTGGTACAGCTCGTTGCGGTACCAGTCCTTGAGCGGCATGTTCTTGCGCTTGTAGAGGTTCTCGGGGCGCCCGACGATCGTGCTGCCCGCGATGTCCATGGTGGCCGTCTCGTCGCCCGTGGACGCAGCCTCATAGGCCTCGTCGTACAGGCGCTTGATGCTGCGGTCGCCGTCGGCTGATCCGACGAGCTTCGGGAAGTCGTTGGGCGAGAGCAGGAACGTGTTGCCGATCCACTCGCGCGCCACGAACTGGCCTTCGCTCTCGTCGAACACTTCGACGGTTTCGCCGTAGCCGAGCTTGATGGCGGCTTTGTCGTAGAGACCGATGCCGGCGAAGTCGCTGTTGAAGCGCTGGTGGTAGTCCATCACCGTCGAGTACTGGTACTCGCTCTTGCGCGGCGACTTGGCCAACAGATGCTGCTGGTCCGCCGACAGGCCGTCGGCGCCGACACCCCAGTACTCGGGGAAGTAGTTCATCGAGTCGGCCGAGCCCTCGAAGTTGTGGCGCAGACCAAACGTGTGACCGAGCTCGTGGGCGGTGACGCCGCGGAACACGCTCTTGCGGATGAACAGGACGACGCCTTCGCGGTCGAGGCCGGCGTCCTTGAGCTGGATGGCGAGGTCGACGATGGCGGGCTCGACCTGGGCGGCGAGGAAGCAGAAGTTCTTTCGGCCGAGGTAGTCGGACAGCTCTTCCACGCGGCCGGCGGCCGAGAGGTTCTGCTGGGTGCCGGCGAAGGGCTGGTCGAGGACGGCGCCGGCGTTCTGGGCGTTGCCGGCGACGAGCATCTGCGCGGGCACGTGCTCGCGGGCCCACGTCGACGGACGCGCATTCTCGATCATGCGATCGCTGATGCGGCCTTCACGCTGCGCCTGGGCGTCGTTGCCGAACATGCGCAGGGTTTCGGTCGTGAGCAGGAACTCTTCTTCGATGCCGGAGTCGCGCAGCTTGTCGAGGCCGCGGTTGAGCGCGGTCACGGGCAGGCTCACGTAGTACTGCTCGTCGGACATCGCGTTTGCGCGGCTGTCGAAGAGGCGGAGAAAGGCATCGACCTTGGCGTCGGGCATCTTCTTTGACCAACGGTTGCGGATGCCTTCGACGTGCTCACGAGCGACGGTGCCGTTCATGATGTCGGCCTGGCTGACCTCGCCGTTCAAGAGCTGCACGATGTCGGCGCCCCAGTTGGCGTAGGTGTCGAGGCTGGCGCCGTACATGTTGGCGTTGGCCGAGATGATTTCGCCGGTGATCGGGTCGGCGGCCGAGGGGCCGTAGCCCAGCGGTCCGGCGAGCTCTGACTTCTGCGTCCAGTTGAGGAAGTTGAAGCGCAGGTCACCGAGCTGCTGCCAGCTGAACACCTTGATCTCTTCACCAGCCGCGAGGCGCTTCTGCGAAGCGAACTCGAGGACGGCGCAGGACTCTTCGAGGTTGCCGAAGCCGACCGTGGCGATGCCGTTGGCGGCGAGGTCGCTCTCCATGTCGTGCTTGACGGCGTAGTCGTTGACGGCGTCGACATTGCAGTCGTTGACGCGGATCTCGAACATGCGCTTGACCTCGGGCTGGCCGGCGAAGCCGGCGTTGAGGTTGTCGGGCAGCTCGGTGATGCCGACGCCGCGCGACACGGCGACGACGTCCTTGAAGGCCACGTTCCAGTCATCGGCGAGGGCGCCGGTGGCGACATCGAGGAGATCGGTCGGGAACAGGACGTTCAGGTAATAGATGATCGGCTTCACGGGGCGCTGGCCGAAGGGCAGCACCTTGCCGTCGTCGTCGACGGAGCGGGCCCAGATGTTGTGGCGGTTGATGAGCCGCTCACGCGAGTTGTACTGGCTGCCGTTTTCGCGATCGATCTGGAAGCGGTCGGTGCGGAAGTAACCGAAGCGACCGAACACCGTCGTCGTCGACTCGAAGCAGTCGTCGGGGCTCATGGTGTTGGGGTCGCAGTCGCTGCTGCCGTTGGGCACGATGCCGTTCAGGTTGTTGACGCCTTCGGTGTCGCAGCGGACCACGACGTCGGTGCAGTCATCGAGGTCGTCGCCCAGGACGCCGGTGTCGGTGTTGCACATGCGCGGCTGGTCGTTGAGCAGGGCGTCAAACTTGACCTTGACCGTCGCCGTGCCGCCCTTGCCCATCTCATGCGCGCTGCAGAGGCGCTGGCGGGGAGGTGCTGCGGCGGTGACGAAGTTGGCTGCCGTCGACGTCATCACGGGCTCGCCGGTGGCGGCGACGACCATGCCACCCAGGGTGTTGTCGATGAAGTCCGGGTAGTCGAGCTCCTGGTAGTCGTTGCCTTCGGGCACGCGACGGAACGAGAGCTTGATCTTGACGTCGGCACCGTTGCAGGGCGACAGGCCGTCCAGGTAGTAGCAGACCCACGGGTCGGCCTGGGTCAGCGAGTCGATCGTGACCTCCATGTAGTCGTCGGTGATGCGCACCTTCCAGGGGTTGGTCGGCGTCTCGTTCGAGTTGCGGTTGACCGTGTTGGCCGAGACCGCACCCTGATCGAGGGCGGCAGTGATGTTCTGCTGCCAACCGACGCGCACGAAGTCACGCTCGAACCAGGGGCGGTCGTAGTCGTTCTCTTCGATGACGTTGCTCTCGACGCCGTTGGTGGCGTTGTACTGGCGACGGATGTCGAAGTGCCGCTCGATGGGAAAGGCGACGACGACGTTCTGCTCACCGGGGTTCGCCGCATCGCTGCCGGGCACGCGCTCGTAGGAGCGGTGGCCGATCAGCTGGTTCTCGGTGACTTCCCACTTGATGCGCTCGAGGCCGCCCTCGAGACCGATGAAGGTGGAGTCGGTGTGGAACTGCTTGTCGACGACGACAGCGCGGTAATACCACTCACCGGCGAACTGGCCTTTGCTGACCACGTTGGGCCCGACACGGTTGATGTCGATGGCGTCGCCGCAGCCGGCGCCCAGGGCGACGAGTGCAATGAGTCCGGCAAGCTTGCCCATGCTGGTGCCCGTTTTGGTGGTTTTCATGATGGCCTCGGCGAGGTTCTGTGTGCGATTTTTTTGCATGTTCAGCTCCTCGCTCAGAAGTTGTTGATGAGTTTGTTGTAGGTGCGGAGATCGTTGACGTAGTCAGCGAGCTCATCCATCGCTTCGCGGGCGGAGTCGCGGCGGTTGCGCAAGTCCTGGGCGTTGCAGCTGATGGTGAGGTCGCCGACGGCGAGGGAGTCGCCGGGGGCGACGGTCTCGTAGTTGGGCACGCACTGCGACACGAACTCACCACCATCTGCCTGGGCTTCGCGGCCGTAGCCGATGTTGGTGATGCACGAGCAGTAGCTGTCGGCGTTGTCGAGCACGTTGTCGGGCGCGAAGTCGGCGTTGCAGGCGTCGAGGCGCAGGAAGCGGGCCTTCAACAGGTTGAGGCGCTTGACCAGGTCAAAGGCGACCGGGAACTCGCCGACCTTGAGGCCGCGCACCGTGATGCCGGTGACGGGATGCGTAAAGGCCAACACCGTCTTGCACGCGGGCGGGTTGAAGCTGTCGTCGCTGTTCGGGTCGAACGCGCAGGCAGCGGCAACGTCGCGGGCTTCGGCGTCGTCAAAGGCGCGCGTGTCGTCGGTGGCACCGTCGACGGCGATCTGCATGGTCTTCGTGAAGTCCATCTGGTCGTCGTAGGGGGTGTCGAGGAACGCGTTGGCAAAGACGTAGGCGTAGAAGTTGTGGTTGATGGCGATCTGCGGAAGCACGCGCGTCATGCCCGTGGTGTCGACCGCTCCTTCGAGGGGGATGGCGTCGGGGCGGATGTACGTGCCGTTCTCGTCGAGGAAGCCGCCCAGGGCGATGTCATCCTGCGTGATGAGGTCGTGGTAGATTTTGCCCACCTCACGGGGGAACAAGCGGTACCAGCTGACATCAAAGGTGCGGAAGTCGGTGGCGCCGTCGACGCGGGGGAACCAGGCAAAGTTCGTGGCCAGGTTGATGATCGCGTACTGCTTGGTCCAGTAGTGGCCGACGTAGCGGATGTAGAAGTCCACGTAGTCGTCGGTGAAGCCGACGAAGAACGGGCGGCCTTCGCCGAGCGGCACGTTGCCGGCGGCGTAACCGGGCTCGGGGTCGAGCATGCCGATCGCGTCGGTGCTCGCGTTGAGCGTCAGCGCGTCGCAGGTGTTGAAGCTCGACCAGCGAAGGGCGACGTCGAGGGGCTGATCAGCCGAGCGCTCGTCGGGGCCGAGGTTGGTCAGGCCGAACAGCTGGAAGTTCGGCATCGTGTGGTAGTCGCCAGCGTTGGGCTCGGCGATGACGTGCGAGAAGTGGTTCATGCCCATGACCGTCGTGGCCAGGTAGTCCTCTTCGGCGTAGCTGCCCGTGAAGTTCGGGTCGGTGGCCTTGTAGAAGAAGAACCACTGCATCTTTTCGGTGAAGTCGGCCATGACGTTGTCGTCGGCACCGAGGGCGCCACCGACGGCGTCGAAGTCCCACAGGCGGTTCCGCGCAAAGTGCGAGAAGAAGTACTTCTGGTAGTAATTCTGCAGCTGGTACGCGGCGTTGGTGCGCGTGTCGGGGCCGAAGTCGAAGACCTTGACCGTGGGCTCGGGGTAGGCGCCGTAGCCGAAGCGGTAGGGGACCTCGTTAAAGGCCGGGGCCTGGCGGGTCGATGACGTCGTCCACTCGACCTTCGAGTGACCGCGGTCGTGCATCTGGACGACCTTCTCTTCGGCGGTGGCGCCGTTGAACATGTCGGGAATGGCGCGCCAGTCGTTGTAGAAGATGTTCTTCTTGATCTCGCCGGCTTCGTCGACGTCGGCGCGCAGGTTCGATTCCTTGAAGGTCTCGACGAGCTGGCCGTAGCCGAACTTGATGGCGGCGTGGTCATACGGCCCGAGGCCGTTGAAGTCGGCGTTCCAGTTGCCGTGGTAGTCCATGATCGAGGCGTACATGCCTTCGCTCTGGCGCAGGCAGTCCTGGGTCGTCATTTCGGTGTTGTCGAAGTCTTCGCCACCGGTGGCGATGATGTCGAGGCAGTCCCCGAGCGACTTCACACGGGCCTGGGCTTTGGCGTCGTTGACGCTGCCCAACGCGGTGATGGCGTCGTCGATGTTGGTCGGCAAGTTCTGGAGCTCCCAGAAGGTCGGCCCGTAGTTGATGGCGTCGCTCGAGGCCGCGAAGTTGTGGAACAGGCCGACGTTGTGGCCGACTTCGTGGAGCATGACGGCGACGTAGATGTCTTCGCGCAGCTTCTTGAAACGCTCGCCGTAGCTCATGTCCTTGTAGGTGATGGCCGTGCCGACGACGAGGTTGTCGATCATCTCGGGCGGGTCCATGGCGCGCATGCCCATGCGAACGGCCTTTGCTTCGCGCTCACGACCGAGGTTGCGCAGGGTCGCGTTGCGGATGGGCGAGACGGCGTCGAGCATGGCGCTGTCGAGGCCAGCGGTGGTGGCGGCGGCGGGGTCGACGAGGCCGAAGAGGGCGACGTCGTCGGGGGTGATGAGCTGCTGCTCGACCTCGGAGCCGGCGATGCGCTCGAGGCGCTCGTCGCCGCGGCCCGGCGGGATTTCCTTCAAGAGCTCTTCGCGGCCTTCGCGGCCTTCGAACTCCTGGTTCACGCGGTCACGCGTCTCTTGCGACGCACGCTTCGACGTCAGGCGGCTGTTCTCGAGCATCTTCTGGTTGACGTAGTCGCGGATGTCGTAGCCCTGCAGCAGGTCGATGTCGCTGGTCTCGCCGTTCAACACCGAGACGTACTGCGCCGAGCGCGTGGCGTAGCGGTCGAGCAGCGAGATGGCGACGTTGGCGGTGGCCGAGATGGTCTCGGCGGTCTGCGGGTCCGAGTACGGGGGGCCGAGGCCGAGCCAGCCGGACTGGAAGTCGCCGACGAGCAGGTTCATCATCGAGTAGCGGGTGTCGCCGAGGCGCTCGTAACCAAAGGCCTTGACGTCGTCAGGAGCAGCGCGGCCCGTGGAGAGGTCGTCCTGCGTGTAGTACTCGAGGGCCGAGCAGATGCGCTCGAGGTCGGTGAGGGCCTGGAGCTCTTCGCGCTGCAGGACATCGAAGCTCTCGCCCTTGGTGCCGAGGCCGGTGCCGGCCAGGCCGTCGATCTCTTCGTTGGCGTGGGTGTAGCGGTCTTCGACGGACTTGATGCTGCCGTCGAAGGAGACGACGGCGTCGTTGACCACGCGGCGGGCGGCGGCGGCTTTGACGAGGTCGACGATGTCTTCGTGGCCGTTGTCGCCGAGGCCCTTCAGGACCGACTTCACGTTGGCGACGTTGCAGGTGTTCTCTTTGAACAGGAACATGCGCGGCACATCGGAGGGGATGCCGGTGGCGTCGAGCTCGCCGACGTACTTGCTCTCGTTGACCTTCCAGACGGTCTCGCGAAAGGCCTTGTTCCAGGCGGCTTCGACGCGGCGCGAGCCGGCGAGGAGGTGCTTGGGGTGCTCGACGTTGGCGAAGTAGGTGATGGCGTCGGGTTTGGCGTCGCGGGCTTCCATCGGGATGAGCGAGCCGTCGGGGGCGCGGGTCTTGTCCCAGAGGTTGAAGCGCGAGGCGTTGAAGATCTGGCCCGAGGTGACCATGCCGCGGTTCTGGTCGAACGTGTTGCGGCCCAGCGAGCCAAAGAAGCCGAAGCGGTCGTTGATCGGGATGCGGACCGCGAAGCCGGTGCGTTCGTCGCGGACTTCGTTGCCGTTTTCGTCTTCGAGGACGACCGTCGGGGGCATGGGGAGGGGCTCGTAGTCCGACTTCGGCACCTTCATGAACGAGTGGCGGACGTCGATGATGGCGGAGGAGAAGTCGCCGGCGAGGGCGACGCCGTAGTAGCCGACGAGGCCAAAGATGTCGGGGGCCACTTCGTGGCGCGTGGTGATTTCGAAGTACTCGGGCTCGAAGCGCCAGCGCTTCGGCTCACCGGGGGCCTGGGCGGCCTGGACCTGGGTGACGGTCTGCATGCCGCCGAAGCAGGGAGCGCGGCCACCGTTGCCGTCGCCGCACACCGCGGGCTCTTCGAGGCCAAGGTGGTACTTGAAGGTCGGGACCTTGTTGTTGGTCCAGTCGACGCGGATGAACGCGCGATCGAACCACAGGCGGTCGCGGTTCTCGGAGATGACGTTCGACTGCTCACCGCTGGTGGGGTCGAACTCGCGGCGGATGTCGAAGTGGTCGGTGATCGAGAAGATCGCGACCGGCTGGCCCTTGTAGAGCTCTTCAGCGCCCGGCAGCTGCTCGTTCTCGGAGCCCGGGACTTCGGCGTAGGTGCGCCAGGCGATGAGGTCGCTCTGGGTGACTTCCCAGCGGACCTTCTCGAGCATCAGCCAGTCGCCGTCGGCGATGGAGATCCAGCCGTGCTCCGGAGGAGCGTCGACCACGGTGGAGCGGAGGTACCACTCGCTGTCGGCGTTGAAGTATTCTTTCGTCCAATACGGATTGACGATGCGGTTCAAATCTTCGTTGCGGAAACCGCAGGCGGTGACGGCGCTGACGGCGACCAGGGCGGCTGCCAGCAGAGAGATGCTTCGCATCGTGTTCCTCCAGAAGTTGGTGGCGGAGAGGCGCGCTTCGCGCCGCACTGCCGGAAAAGACGTGGAATTCATGAGATCAGATTCCTTGCGACGGGCGCGGATCCAGGCGAGAGCCCCGGGAAAATTCAGATGCCGACGGTGACGTCGAAGGAGACGCCGGAAGAGTTGTTGGCGGGGAAGTAGAAGTCCCAGAATGGAAAGGCGAGGACCTGGTTGCCGTTGTCATTCAGCCACACCGCCTGCTCGGAGCCGGCGCTGACCGACAGCTGCATGAAAAAGTCGACGGGGACGGTGTAGCTGTAGCCGATGGAGCCCGACGTCGAGTCGTTGAAGTTCTGGTCCGACGCGAACGCCGACTTGAGGTCGGGCTGGTTCGACAGCGGACGCAAGAACGAGAGCGAGTAGCCGAGGCTGAGGAACACGCTGTGCGCGCCGTCGCCGGGGCTCGACCAGCCGCCCGACAGGCCGTTGTTGATGCTGGCCATGCGCTGGCGCCCCGGCAGCACGCAGTCGCCGTTGTCGAGGATCTGCACCTCGCGGGACGGGATGAAGGTCGGCAGGTCGTCGGTGCTGCTGACGGGGTTCCCGAGGGGACGGGGCGTGCCGTACTCCTGGAAGTCGTCACACTGCATCGTCGCGCCGACCTCGGAGTAGAGCGACAGGCGCGCTGACGGCACGTACTGCACGAAGAACGAGCCGACGGGGCTCTCGGGGCTGCCCCACGACAGCGGCACCGCCGCGCTCAGGCTCGTGATGAGGTTCTGCTGGCGCGAGCCGATGGAGAGCGGCGCCGTCAGACCCACCAGCACCGTCGAGCTGATGCCCGTGAATTCTTCGGTGTAGAGGCCCGGCAGGATCAAGCGCACACCAGCGTCGCTGACGCGCACCTGGCGCTCGAGAACCCCACTGTTGGAGAACGCGTTCATCCAGTTGTTGACGCTGAAGGACAGGCTGCCGCCCACGAGCATGCGGGGCAGGCCCTCGAACTTGGGCAGCTTCACGTTGGGCGACAGCGAGACGACCGAGCTCCACTGCGGCTGGGCCTGGTAGCCGGGCGCCAGGACGCCGTTGCCGACGGAGTTCGAGAGATTGATCTGCATGCCGAGCGGAAAGGTCGACGTCGACGCCTGGATGCCGCCGGGGGTCAGGCGGGCGTTCAGGGTCGGCGGCGTCGCCGCCGTCGGCTGCGTCGGGGCCACCGTCGCCGTCGCCGCCGGAGCCGGGGAAGCAACGCCGGCAGCCGCCGGTTCAGCCGCCGGTGCAGGGGGCGGGGTCTGGGCAAGCGCGGTGCCGCTGAGAAGGGTGCCGCTCAAGACGGCGGCGGCGAGCACGAGCAGCAGGGGCGAGAGGCGGAGCATCCAGACCTCGGAGCGACAGGGGGGATGTGCGCCTATGGCACACCCCGGGGCAGATTGGCAGTCTCAAAAGCACGGCCAGTGCCAGTCTCTCGGCGCTCTCCTGGGGCTTCAGGATGCGCCCTGAACAGGCGATCCGGTGCCGATCAACGTGACGCACCGTGTTGTGACGGAATGGTGTCACTCCCCTAACGCTGTGGCGCGTTGGTCGAAAGTCAGGGGCGGCAGGTGCTTCGGGGCTTCCCGTCGCCCCCGCCCGATCGCCCGCCGGGATCGGGATCGCGGGCCGCGATCGCGTCGCTGGGCCGGCCTCTGGCCTCTTGGCAGCGACCCGCTGAGCGTGGGCTGACCGCGGGCGTGCTGACCGCGGGCTGACCGCCGGCTGAAGTGGGCTGGGGAAAGCCCGCCAAAGACCCTTGCGATCGAGGTGCGAAAGACCTAGAGGAACGCCGTTACCCAGTTCCCGCAGCACGCGGCACAAGGATCGAGATCATGGCGAAGACGTCGACGATGGCCAAAGAGACGAAGAAGATCCGCATGTCGAACGCGGCGCTGAAGAAGCGCACCGAGCTCAAGGCGAAGATCATCGACCCGGCCATCTCCGAAGAAGAGCGCCGCGACCTCGTGTTCGCGCTCGCCAAGATGCCGCGCAACACCTCGCGCGTCCGCGTCACGCGCCGCTGCCAGGCCACGGGCGCCCCCCACGCCGTCTACCGGAAGTTCAAGATGAACCGCATCACCTTCCGCAACATGGCGCTCGCGGGCCTGCTGCCCGGCGTCACCAAAGCCTCGTGGTGATTCGCTGTTGATCCTGTGGCCGCTCGGGGCCTTCGGGACTTCAGAAGCTTCAAGAGAGAGAGAGAGAAGGCGCCGACGACGGCGCCTTCTTCGTTCCGGGTCCGGTCCTGGGTTCGTTCCAGGCCAATTTCGTGCGGGTCCGTCATGCGCGCCTACATCGCTTCCACCGGCTTCCACGTTCCGCCCAACCGGGTCACCAACTTCGACCTCGTCGAGAAGTACGGCATCGACACCACCAACGAGTGGATCGTGCAGCGCACCGGCATCGAGTCCCGCCACTACTCCGCCGACGGCGAAGGCACCGCCGACATGGCCCTGCCCGCTTCGCTTGACGCGATCGCCCGCGCCGGCCTGCAGGTCTCCGACATCGACATGATCGTGTTCGCGACGTTGTCGCCGGAGCACGCGTTCCCGGGCTCGGGCTGCGTGCTGCAGGCGCTGCTGGGCCTGCCCGGCGTGCCGGCGATGGACGTGCGCAACCAATGCTCGGGCTTCCTCTACGCCCTGGCCTCGGCGCGCGGCTTCGTCGAGTGCGGGATGGCCAAGAACATCCTCGTCGTCGGCGGCGAAAAACAGAGCGCGGCCCTCGACCTCACCACCGCCGGGCGGGCCACCGCCTGCCTGTTCGGCGACGGCGCCGGTGCCGTCGTCGTCCGCGCCACCAACGACGACGACGACAAAGCCGGCCGCGGCATCCGCTGGATGAACCTCGACGCCGACGGTCGCCACGCCGACGTCTTGTCACAGAAAGTCTGGGACAATCGTCGTCGTCCTTTTATCTGGCAGGACCCTGAGACCGGCAAGAATGTTGTCAAGCCAGAGATGATGTGGTGCCAGATGGATGGCAAGCAGGTATTCAAGAACGCCGTCGAAAAGATGATTCTGTCTGTGGTCGGTATGTGCATGGAGAACAAGCTCGAGCCCAACGATCTCGACCTCGTCGTCTGCCACCAGGCCAACCTGCGCATCAACGAATACGTGCGCGA
>JBKJNL010001031.1:0-4113 GCA_046593615.1 Myxococcota bacterium
CGCAACACGCGGACGTTCAACCGCCTGTTGCGCGGCCCCGATCGAAGCGTGACAACACGCGGACGTTCAACCGCCTGTCCAGACGACGGCGCAGCTTTGGTCAGCGACGACGAGGGCCATCGTCGCGCAACGTGAGCCGCGGGCCGTCGACGTCGTAGCCGCCGGTGAACGGATCGGCCGACAGCAAGAACGCGGTGTCGAGGTCGATGGCGATGCCGCCGCCGCGGCGGGCGCCCGACTTCGCGCGAACGCCACTGCCGGCCTGCAAGCCGTCAGGCTGCAGGGCAATGGCCCGCACGACGTGGAACATGGCGGCGAGGCCGACGCGCGTCTCGACCATGGCGCCGGCCATGAGCGCCAGGCCGCGCCGTCGGGCCAGGCGGCCGATGCGCGCGGCTTCGAGGGGACCCCCATGCTTCACGAGCTTGAGGTTGACGCTGCTGACGCCCACCGCGGCGAGGGCTTTGACGTCGTCGTAGCTGCCGGCGGATTCGTCGGCGATGACCGGCACCGGCAACGACGTCGACAGCGACGCCAGCTGGAGCGGCTGGTCTTTGGGCGTCGGCTGCTCGAGCAGCTCGACGGTCAGCCCCTGCTCGAGGCAGCGGTGAAACAGCGCGCGGGCCTGCTGCTCGGTCTGTCCGGCGTTGCCGTCGAGGCGCAGGCGCGCGCCCGGCGCGACGGTGGCGATGGCGTCGATGGCGTCGACGTCGCCGCTTTCGCCGCCGTCGGCCTCGCTGCGCCCGACCTTGACCTTGAAAACGCGAAACCCGCGCTCGGCCCAATCGACGACGAGCGAGGCCATGTGCAGCGGCTCGCCGATCGGGATCGTGATGTCGGTGTCGACGGCAAAGGGGCGCACCGGATCGTCTTTGGGCGACGAGCCGAGCAAGCGGTGCATGGGCACGCCGAGGAGGTCGGCCCAGGCGAACAACAGCGCGCTCTCGAGCCCCGAGCGGGCGACCGGATCAAGGCGGGCCCCGCCAACGCCGCCAACGCCGTCAACGCCGTCAACGCCGCCGACCACGCCGCCAGCGACGACGACGCCGTCGATGACGTCGCGCAACCCGCGCAGGCCAGAGAACGACGCCCCGCGCAGCGACGTCGCCGCCGACGACAACGCGGCCATCAGCTCGGGTTGATCACAAGCCGTCACGGGCGGCAGCGCGGCGGCTTCGCCGAGACCGCGACCGCGGTCGCCGAGAGGCCCTTCAACGACGACCTCGACGAGCACGGCGCGGGTCCGCTCCATGCGCCCGCTGGCGATGACGAAGGGCTCCACGAGGGGAACAGACAGGGGCTCGACGACGACGTCGACGATGCGAGGCACGCGCGGCGCTAGCGCTTCTGGGACTCGGGGTCGAGAGGCTTGCCGGTCGGATCACAGCCAAACATCTTGAGCAGCGTGTCGCCGGGAACAGCCACGTCGACGGCGACGCTGCCGTCGTCGCGCACCTTGACCTGCCCCTGATCGAGCAGTCCCGCCAGCTCGGTGTCGCCCTCGGTCTGGGCCTGTTGCCGGGCCAGCGAGATGAGGCCGCCGAGGGCCTTGCCGAGGTCTTGGCCCTCTTCGGGCGTGCGCGCCGTGATGTCCATCGAGAGCGCGGCGGCGTCGTCGACGGCCATCTGCACGGTGCTCTGGGTGATCACGTTGGCCAGCTCCGCCGCGCGCGGATCGCCGGCCTGGCCGAGCAGGTCTTGCAGGAACGCGGCGCCGACGAGGCCATAGACCTCGCCGCCCGCGATGCCCGGCGGAAACGCCGGACCGGGTGCCTCGCGTCCTTCGGCGCGATCGATGGCGCTCTTCACCTGGGCCTCGTCGAAGCCGGTGATCAAGAGTTCGTCGCCGACGCGGCCGACGATCATGGTCTTGCCGCTGTCGTCCGCGGCCTTGAAGATCCGGCCGCCGCCGTAGGCCTCGCCGGCGCCCATCTCCTCGGGCAGCTTCAGCTCTGAAAAGAAGCCCGAGACGGCCATGACGTCTTTGTCGAACGCGACGCGGTCGACGTCTTCGGTGACGTCGACGCCGAGCTGCTCTTTGAGGGTGGCCAGGCCGGTGCCGGCGTCGCCTTTGCGGGCCTCTTCACAAGCCAGCAGCTTCTCGACGAGCGGGCTGTGGCGGATGGCGTTGACCTCGATGACGAGGGCGCCGTCTTTGCCGGGCGAGCCCAGGGCGCGCGCGAGCTTGTCGCGCCCCACGGTCGGCGTCTTTTCGACCGGGGCGCCGTCGTCGACGACGGGGGCCTTTGCGCGACGGGCCCGGCGCTCGCGCGGGTATTCGACCTGCTTCACCGTCGGCGCGGCGATGCCGCCCTCTTTCTGCAGCCGCTCTTCGCCGCAGCGCGCGAGCAGGTAGGCGGCCACCAGCAAGGCGACGGCGACACCGACGAGGACCGCGTTCTTCTTCATGGAGGCACGCTACAGCGCTGGGCACCGCCGGAACATTCCGGCTCGTCGTCACCGCTCGTCGGAGCCGGTCGGCGTTCCGACGCGGCGGCTCAGTCGTCGTCGTCGGAGGCGGGGGCGTCGACGCGGCCGGGGCCGCCCTCGGCGAACCAGCTGCCGAGGGCCTGGACGAGCGCATCGGCCTGGCCGCGGTTGGTGAGCGTGAAGTGCTTGTCGACGACGAAGCGGCCGCCACGTTTTTTGTAGCGGCGCAGCGACACGCGGGGCGCGCGCAGGGCGCCACTCACGGGATCGCGATCGCGGGCCAGGAAAGCCACCGTCGCCCACGTCGGCGACGACGACAGCACGACCTTGGCGATCTCCTCGACCTGCACGACGCCGTTTTCTTCGAAGCGCACCGTGAGGTCGGCCAGCGGATCCTTCATCGCGTCTCCCGCTTCAGCGCTGTGCGCGGCGTCTGGCCGTCGACCCACACCGTCGACACACACTTTCTGCACACCCGGACCGCGAAACAATGGCTCCGAATGCGACGGCATTGCCTCCGTCGATCGCCGCGACCATACGGTGACAGAGCTCGATGACAATGGTGACAGTTGATGGTGCCGCGGTGAACAACGCCGCGGGCCCCGCATCACGGAGTGAATCGTGGCCGACGGAACCCTGCCCCAGAAGACCAAGCTGACCTTCCCGAACGACTCGGTGTTCCAGAAGGATCTGCGCGGTCGCGTCGACGCCTACTTCGTCGAGAACAAGCTCTCGAAGCAGGCGACACCGTTCATGTACGTCAAGGCGGCCATCTGGCTCACCCTGGCGTTCAGCGCCTTGCTGGCCGCGGGCCTGGCCCCGGTGTCGGCGCCGGTGTCGATGGCCCTCTGGCTGCTCGCGGGCTTCGGCTTCGCCGGCGTCGGCTTCAACGTCGCCCACGACGCCACCCACGGCGCGATGTCGACCGACAAGCGCGTCAACACGCTGTTCTCGTGGTCCTTCGATTCGATCGGCGTGGCGTCGTCGAACTGGAAGATCGCCCACAACCTGCTGCACCACACCTACACAAACGTCCCCGGCACCGACACCGACATCGAGCCCGGCGCGACGCTGCGGTTCCACCCGTACGCGAAGCTCTACCCCTGGCATCGATTCCAGGTTTTCTACGCCTGGTCACTGTATTGTTTGACGTCGCTTCTCTGGGTGTTCCACAAGGACTTCTACCAGGGCCTGAAGCCGCACCCCCGCACGGGTGCAAAGACGCCGGCGAAAGAGTGGGCCGGCATCTTCATCGGCAAGACCTGCCACGCGCTGGCGTTTCTCGTGCTGCCGCTGACGGTCGGACCGCAGCCCTGGTGGCTGGTCGTCGTCGGCTACTGCGGCCTCCACGCCGTCGGTGGCTTCACGCTCGCGGTGGTCTTCCAGCTGGCCCACGTCGTCGAAGGCGTGCGCTTCTTGCCCGCCGACGCCGAAGGCAAGCTGCCGCGCGGCTGGATGGAGCATGAGTTGCTGACGACGGCGAACTTCGGCAACTCGAAGCTTTGCTCGTTCATCACCGGCGGCCTCGACCACCAGATCGAGCACCATTTGTTCCCGCTCATCTGCCACGTCCACTATCCGCAAATCGCCCCGATCGTGAAGCAGTGCGCCGCCGACCACGGCATCCCCTACCTGCACTCGGGCACGTTCCTGCAGGCCGTCGCCTCGCACGCGCGCATCCTC
>JBKJNL010000021.1:0-3046 GCA_046593615.1 Myxococcota bacterium
GACGACGCCAGGGGCTGGCTGCGCTTGCAGTTGTCGCGGTAGATGGCGATGGCCTTGAGGCCGAGCTTCCAGGCCTCGGTGTAGATGGCCTCGATGTCCTCGACCGTCGACGACTCCGGCATGTTCACGGTCTTGGAGATGGCGCCCGACAAGAACGGCTGGGCCGCGGCCATCATCTTGACGTGGCCCATGGGCGCGATGCTGCGCTCGCCCTTGAGCGGCTTGAACGCGCAATCGAAGACGGCGTAGTGCTCGGGCAAGAGGCCGGGCGCGCCTTCGATGGTCTCTTCAGTCTCGAGGAAAGCCAGGATGCCCTGCTTGGTGGCGGCGTCGTAGCCGAGCATGTCGAGGGCCGCGGGGACCGTCTGGTTGACGATCTTCATGACGCCGCCGCCGACGAGCTTCTTGTATTTGATGAGCGCGATGTCGGGCTCGATGCCGGTGGTGTCGCAGTCCATCATGAAGCCGATGGTGCCGGTGGGCGCGAGCACCGTGGCCTGGGCATTTCTGAAGCCGTGCTTCTCGCCGATCTCGACGGCCGTGGCCCACGACTCGCGGGCCGCGTCGAGCACAGGCTTGAACGTGTCGGGGACAGCGGCAGCGTCGACGTCGTAGGAAGCCTTTTCGTGCTTCTTCATGACCTCGATCATCGAGTCGCGGTTCTTCTGGTAGCCGGCGAACGGCCCCTTGGCCTTGGCGATCTCCGCCGACGTCGCGTAGGCCTCGCCGCCGAGCAGCGCGGTGATGGCGGCGGTGGCGGCGCGGCCAGCGTCGGAGTCGTAGGCGAGGCCCTCGGCCATCAGCAGCGCGCCGAGGTTGGCGTAGCCGAGCCCCAGGGGCCGGTAGTCATGTGAATTCTTCGCGATGCGCTCGGTCGGATACGATGAGTCGTCGACGATGATCTCCATCGCCAGGATCAAGATGGCGATGCCGTGGCGCAGCCCCTCGTAATCGAAAGAGCCATCGGCACGACGGAACTTCATCAGGTTGAAGCTCGCCAGGTTGCACGCCGAGTCGTCGAGGAACATGTACTCGCTGCACGGGTTCGAGGCGTTGATCGGCCCCGAGCCCTTGCAGGTGTGCCACTCGTTGATCGTCGAGTCGAACTGCACGCCCGGGTCGCCGCACAGCCAGGCTGCTTCGGCCATCTTTTTCCAGACGTGGCGAGCCTGCAGCTCCTCCATCGGCTTCTGGTCGCGCACGGCTTTCGTAAAGTAGGTCTTGCCTTCAAGCACCGACTTCATGAACTGGTCGGTGACGCGAACCGAATGATTCGCATTCTGGAAATACACGGAATCGTAGGCGCCACCGGGGACATTGAAGCCGCCGTCGTAGCCCTGCTCGATCAAGGCCCAGGCCTTTTTCTCTTCGGACATCTTGGAGTCGACGAAGTCGATGATGTCGGGGTGCTCGGCGTTCAGGATCACCATCTTGGCCGCGCGGCGCGTCTTGCCGCCGGACTTGATGACGCCGGCAAAGGCGTCGAAGCCGCGCATGAACGACACCGGGCCCGAGGCGGTGCCGCCGCCCTGCAGCAGCTCTTTGCTGCCGCGGATCGACGAGAGGTTGCTGCCGGCGCCGCTGCCGAACTTGAAGAGCATGCCTTCGGTCTTGGCCAGGCCGAGGATGGACTCCATGGTGTCGTCGACGGAGTTGATGAAGCAGGCCGAGCACTGCGGCGTGGCTTCGACGCCGACGTTGAACCACACCGGCGAATTGAAGGCGACCTTCTGGGTCACCAGCAGATGACACAGCTCGCCGTGGAACGCGGCCGCGTCAGCCTCGGAGGCGAAGTAGCGACGGCGGCGGCCCCACGACGTCAAGGTGTCGACGACCCGCAGCACCAGGCTGCGCACGCTCTTTTCGCGGTCGGGCGTACCGACGGTGCCGCGGAAGTACTTGTTGGCGACGATGTTGGTGGCCGTCTGCGACCACGACGTCGGCACCTCGAGGTCGTCCTGCTTGAAGACGGCCTTGCCAGCGGCGTCGGAGATCGAGGCCGAGCGGCGCTCCCATTTGATGCCGGCTTCTTCGGAGAGGGGATCGACGCCCTCACGGGTCTCGCGGCGCGGCACGCGCACGCCACTGGAGTTGGCCGAGAGAACAGACTGCCGAGCGGGGTGAGCCCGACCCGCAGACAGCTTCGGCGGCGCGCTGGCGTCGCCCTGGGCGTCTGATTTCGACGGGTTCTGGGGCATTCCGGCGTTCCTCTCGGTCGACTCGAGCATCGTGACTCCTTCGGGGCAAGCTTCTGGGAGAGACAGGGGGACAGCCAGGGGGCCGCGGTCCAGTTACAATCAGAGAACAGCACGGCAGAGCGCGCTCTCAGGAGAGAACGGCTGTGCTATTTCTGGCAGGATTCAGGATGCAGTCGGTTCAGGCTGACCTGCGGCTTCATCATCCTGGATTTCAGGAGAAGCCGCCGCAGGCGGTCCCGGGTTGTCTCGCAACAGATGGGTCTGAGTCAACCGTGGCTGGTGGGTTTTCCACAGGCCGTCCACAACCCGTAGGGCTTTCGCGGACTTGCACCCCTTGATCTAGAGGAGGCCGATTCGGCCACTGTGCGCACCACATCGATCGGCTTGGCGCACGCTGAACCAAGACCTTGAATCTCAACAGGATTCTCATGCCCGGCTGCAGCTGTGGCGATAATGACACAATCCACTTGTAGTGGCGCAACCCTTTGATTCCGAACGATTTTCCGAGATCACCTGATGTGGAGAACGGGGGGACGCCACACCGATGGAAGTGACCGGACGGCGGGGCCAAAGCGAAATCGTCTGCGCCGCCGGTTCCCGTGAAAATCCCCGGTCTGGCGACCGAAAAATGCCCGGTGCCGCATCCCGCTGCGACGACAGTGACGGCGCCCGGCGGGCGACCACGGGTCGAGTCGGCCCTGGCGGCGGTACGTTCGAGCGGTCGGTGACCCGACCCGCAGGTCGCCTCCGCCGGTCTTCGCCAACCCCCTGGAATCACCCAGCTTGTTGGCAAGGGCCGCACGAACGACCCGCGGTGTCGGATTCGGCCCGATCTGCGGAGCCGGAGG
>JBKJNL010000064.1:0-3636 GCA_046593615.1 Myxococcota bacterium
GGTGAGGCGACCGAGGCGGTCGAGGCCCGGATCGAGCACCGTCGTGAAGCAGCCGATCACCAGACGACCGTCGTCACAGGGCGCCGCGAGGGAGCGGCACACGACGTCGGCGCCGGCGGCGGTGAGGGCGTCGGCGACGACGGCGGTCCAGGGGGCGGCACCGCGGACATCGAGGCCGCGGGCGACGGCGCCGGCCAACGCCGGGTCGCGCACCGTCAGACGGGTGGCGGCCTCGACCACGAAGCCCTGTTGCACCAGCCAGGCGACGGTGGCGTCGACGAGGTCGGGGTCGACGTCGGGCAGGCGCGCGCGCAGCCCGGTGATGTCGGTGGCGGGGGCGAGCGCCGCGAGCAGGCGGCGCAGCAGGGGCGCGTCGTCGCCTTCGAGGATGGCGGTGTGCTCGCCGACGGTGAGCAGGAGGCCGTCGGGGCGCTCGAGGCTCAGGAACGTGGGGGCGAGGTGGTGAACCCGGAGGCCTGCGGAAGATTCAGTTCGCACGGTTCATCCGCCGGGTCATTTCGCAGGGAACATTGGCCGGGTTGATTCGCCGGGGCCGGCGCGGCCCGGGAGCGAGGAACCCGGGCCCAAACGGGACACACGGGCCGGCGACGGGGAAAGCGCCCGAGGAGAGCGCTCACACCCGAGTGTCAGGTGTAGCCGATGACCGGGGTGGCCCCGGCCTTTGCGACGGCCGGGGCCGTCTTCTTCTCAAGCGTCTTGACGGTCAGCTTCAGCGTGAGCTTGGGCTTGTTGTTCGCTTCATTCATGGGGAACCTCGATGAGGTCCGTGGCCATATCCCGAAGGACACAGGCCTCGGACCAGAAGGGCAGCGTCGCTTTCGCGGGCTGCCGCTCGTGACTGCCGACCTCCAGAGAGACCGGCTTTGTATCCTTCAGACAGAACCGTTGCGCAGGTGCGGGCGATCTCCTCGGGCACGACCAGTCTAAACGACTGCCCAGACTGTGTCGCCTGCCACAGATCGACTGTCTCGCGATCGACAACGGCCGCTCGGTCACCGCGGCGCAACCAGCCCGCGCCGACGTCAGCCCAAGACCGGATGCGGCTCGCCCCAAAAAAAAAAGCCCCCAGAGGGGGCGGAGTTGCGCAAACAGAGCGCCCGAGGAGGAGCGATCGCGCCGGCGTGTCAGGTGTAGCCGATCACCGGATTGCTGCCTTCAGCAGCCATCTTCGGAGCGGACTTCTTCTCGAGCGACTTGACGGTCAGCTTCAGCGTGAGCTTGGGCTTGTTGCTGTTCACTTGATTCATGGGGAACCTCGACGAGGTGCGTGGCCATATCCCGAAGGACACAGGCCCCGAACCGGAAGGGCGACGTCACTTTCGCGCGCCGCCTCTCGTAGCTGCCGGCGGACGCCGGCTCGTACCTCAGACAGAAACCGGAACGTGTGGCGCGATCACTCTCCTCGGGCATGGCCACCATAACGACATCCGGAGTGAGCGCCAGATCACTGTCTCACGATCGCCAAGGGAAGCGCCGTCTGCGTCGAGACGGCCGGCCGCTCCGGCAGAGTGGGGCATGCCCCAGCACCACAAAAAACCAGGCGGGTCTCACAGGCAAGATGGGCCAGAACGCGTCGGCTCCGTCGTCGTCGATGGCCTGCGGCTGGCGTTCGAAGAGCACGGCCCGCTCGACGCGCCGCCGCTGCTGCTGCTGCCTGGCCTCGGCTTCTCGCGCCGCTCCTGGCGACCGCTCGTGATCCGCTTGCGATCGCAGCTGCGCTGCATCCTCGTCGATCTCCGCGGCTGCGGCGACAGCGACCGGCCGGCCGGCGACGACGGCTACGGCATCGATCAGCAAGTCGGCGACGTGGTCGCGGTCCTCGACGGGCTCGAGCTGTCGTCGGCGTTTGTGATCGGCCATTCCTTTGGCGGCAACGTCGCCCTCGCCCTCGCCGCCGCCGCACCGTCGCGGGTGCGCGGCCTGGTGCTGGTGGCGCCGTCGTTGTCGCCGTCGTTGGCCGCCGCCCACCTGCAGGAGATGGTGGACCGGGCCCCGGACGCCGTGCGCGGCGTCGTCGCTGCCGTCGAAGCCCGCGGCGACGTGTTCGACGCCGCCGGCCACGTCGTCGACGCCGGCTACGCCGCCGCGGCCGCCGCCGTCTTTGCGCCCCACGCGCTGAAAAAGCAGCTCGACGAATCGTCGTCGTCGTTGTTGGCCCAGGCGCCCGGTCCGACCGCCGCGCTGTGGGGCCGGCAGAGCGCCCTGCGCGTCACCGGCTTGTTGAAAGACCTCGATCAGCGTCCGCTGCTGGCGGCGCTGCGCTGTCCGCTGCTGGTGATCGCCGGCGCCAGCGATGGTTGGTCGTCGTCGTCGCTGCCGTCTTTTTCGGCGAGCGGCGCGCGCGTGGTGCTGCTCGACGGCTCGGGGCACCACCCGCCCCTCGAAGAACCCGGCGCCGTCGCCGACGTCGTCGTCGACTTCGTCGTCCCGCGTCCGGCATCGGCCACGCCGCCGCTGCGGCTCGGGGTCACCCTCACCGACGACGACTCCGCCGACGGTGCCGACGGTGCAGCCGGGGTCGTGGTCGAGGACGAAGACACCGGCCACCGCTTCGCCGTCGACGCCCTCGCCGCCGCCGGGTTGCGCGCCCTCGGCAACGAACGAGCCGCCGTGGTCGCCGCCGTGATCGCCGCCGCTGCAGCCGCCCCCGAAGGAGGCGCCGTCGACGTCGACGAAGCCGGCCCCTTTGTCGACCAGCTGATCGAGCACTTCTCATCGCTCGGCCTGCTGCGCGAAGGGTTGTCGCCGCCCGAGATCGAGTCCCGGCAACGGCGATCACGGGCCGCCGCCCGCGACGACGACCGCTTCGCCGCCGTCGTCGAAGCCCTGCACCGGGCCTACGAGACCGTGCCGTTTCACCGGGCCCGCTTCGATCAGGCCGGCGTGCACCCGCGCGATGTGAAAACGGCGCGCGACCTGCGCCGCCTGCCGGTGATGACAAAGGCCGACCTGCGAAAGAACTTTCCCGACGGGCTCGTGCCCGCCGGCACCGACGTCAAAGGGCTGCTGGCCTCGGGCAAGCTCTCGGTGGCCTCGACGTCGGGCACCAGCGAAGAGCGCCTGCAGGTTTTGTTCGACTGGAGCCTCGGCGTCTTGCCCGAGCGGGCCCGCGAGCTCTGGGGCCTCAACGACGACCAGCCCTTGTCGCGCGGCGCGGTGTTCACGACCCCACGCTGCTCGGGCTTCGAGTGTCACCTCGGCAGCGCCACCAAAGAGGCCCGCACCCGCAGCACCACATTGACGCTCAACTCCTCCGAAGACGTCATGGACATGCCCGACGCCGCCGTGAAGAGCACCGTGCGCGAGCTGCAGGAGCACCAGGCCGACGTGCTGTTTGTGAACCCCTGGTACGCGGCCTGGTTGGCCTTGCGCGCCAAAGCATTGGGGCTGCCGCTGCCGCCACCGTCGGTGTTGTTGTCGTCGTACCAGCACCTGACCCACGCCCACCGCCGCCTGCTGGCCGAGGCCTTTGCGGCGCCGGTGTTCTCGTATTGGGGTGCCACCGATCTCGGCGGCGCCCTGCTCGGCGCCGACTGCCACGCAGGCTCGCTGCATGTGCGCGAAGACCACGCCTATGTCGAGGTCGTGCCGCCCCTCGATCGAGACGGTGACGAA
>JBKJNL010000185.1:0-3723 GCA_046593615.1 Myxococcota bacterium
TATTTCCTCCTCGACCACCCGCGGGCCCACGAGGCGGCGCTCGAGTTCTTTACGGCGTATTTGATTGAATACAGCCTGTCGATCGACAACCTCTTTGTCTTCCTGCTGCTGTTTTCCGCGTTCAAGGTTCCACAGGAATATCAGCATCGGGTGCTGTTTTGGGGTATCTTTGGTGCCGTCATTCTGCGGGCGATTTTCATCTTTGCCGGCACGGCGCTCTTGCAGGAATTCCACTTCCTCATCTACCTCTTTGGCTTGTTCCTGGTGTTCACCGGCATCAAGCTGATCATCCCGGGCGGCGAAGAAGACGACAACGTCAGCGACAACAAGGTCGTCGTGCTGGCCAAGAAGTTCATCCGGGTCCACGACGCCTACGACGGCAACAACTTCTTTACCGTGCAAAACGGCGTTCGCCTGGCGACGCCGCTGTTCCTCGTGTTGGTGTGTGTCGAGCTCTCCGACGTCGTGTTTGCTCTCGATTCAATCCCCGCGGTGTTCGGCGTCTCATTGGATCCGTTTATTGTCTATACGTCGAACATCTTTGCCATTCTGGGGCTGCGCAGCCTGTTCTTCCTCCTGGCGGGCGCGCTGTGGGGCCTGCGCTTCCTCAAGCCGGCGCTCGGCCTGGTCTTGAGCTTCGTCGGCATCAAGATGTGCCTCGGCCTCATCGAAGGCGGCCTGACGAAAGCAGGCATCAATCCGTCGTTCCTGCCCCATGTCGAGGGCGTGCACGGCTCCGAGGTCGGGATTCCGACGCCCGTCTCCCTGGCGGTCGTCGGCGGGCTGCTGGCGCTGGGCATCGTCGCCAGCATCGTGTTCCCGGGACAGAAGCCGTCGGAAAAGGCCGCCGCGGACGAGGTCAAAGACGACGTCGACCAGGCCCTCCACAGCCGCTCGCCGGTGACGCCGCCGTCGTCAAAGACCTGACGGATGGCCAAGAAGCTGCGTCGTTTCCGCTGGTCGAGCCTGCCGCAAATTTCGCGGCTGCAGGCGCGCGTCGTGAACACGCTGCTCTCGCACTTCCCCCAGACGCCGTTCGAGCGGGGCTTCAAAGAGAAGCTGCGCAACGCCCTCGAGCCGATCCTCCACGCCGACGTCGACGTCTGGTTCGACGGCGTCAAGGTCATCGAGCCGGGGATGCTGGGCAAGGTGGTCGCCGAGCCGTGCTGCGTCGGCGTGCTCGGCATGGTGCCGAAGACCGAAAAGGCGCTCGTCGAGGTCGATCTCGGCTCGGCACAGCTCACGATCGACAAGCTCCTGGGCGGCACCGCCGAAGACGCCGACGCCCACCGGCCGCTGTCGGAGATCGAAGAAGGCGTCTTTTCGTTTGTGCTCTTGAAGGCCCTGGCCGTCGTGCAGGAGACCTTTGGCGGCGAGCGCCAGATCGGGCTGAAGCTCGAGGGGCTGCACGGCAACATCGAGTCGCTGCAGACCCGCTTCCCCGTCGACGATCGGCTCGTGTGCTTGTCGTTCAAGCTCTTCATCGACAAGCGCGTCGGCACCATGCGCGTCTATCTGCCAGCCGGCCTCGTCGAGAGTGACTTTGCGTCGTCATGGCCCTCGGATGGGCCCGCCCGCGAGCGACTGCTGTTCTCGTACGCCGACCGCAAAGAGCTGGTGCGCCTGCTGCGCACGCCCCTGCGTGTCGAGGTCGGGCGGCTGTCGCTGGCCATGGCCGACCTCGAGAACCTCGACGCCGACGACATCGTGCTGGTCGAGCAGACCGACGCCCGGGTGGGCCGCGCCGAAGGCGACGACGACGACGACCGCGCCGCCGTCTTGTCGGGGCAGGTCAGCTGCCGCGTGGGCGACGGCGCCCACGGCACGATCCTCGGCAACTTGAACGTCGGCGCGAGCGGCCGCTACGAGGTCGCCATCGAGACCATCGTCGCGGCCGGTGAGCCGCGGGCGATGGGCATCCTGTTCCCCCGGGGGCAGAGCGGAGAAGAAGCCATGGTCGAAGAGTCGAAGCGGTTGTCCAGCGGTGGTCTCGTCGACGAGGCGGCCCATGCCGAGGCGCTCCGCGAAGCCGCCCGGGGCCGGCTGCTGCGCTCCGCAGCGACAGCCCCTTCGCGGCCGCTGCCGTCGTCGTCGCCCCGGGTCCGAGCGGCCCTCGAGCCCGATGGCCAGGCCGAGCACTCCGACGGCTACGAAGAAGACGAAGGCGCCCCCAGCTCTGAGGCCGCTGGCCTGCTCGACGACGTCACCGTGGCCATGGTGGTGGAGCTCGGGCGGGTGATGGTGTCGGCGGCCGACGTGATGGGCCTGCGCCCCGGCCAGGTCATCGAGCTGTCGCGCTCGCCGGGTGAGCCCGTCGACCTCGTCGTCGACGGCAAGCGCATCGGCAAGGGTGAGCTCGTCGAGATCGACGGCGAGCTGGGCGTCCGGATCCTGTCGCTGGCGCGCTGAACGGGCGCCGCGGCCCCCCAGATGCGTCGTCGACGGCGAAGCTGCTAGCGTCGCCACGTGTTGCGCTCCGTCGTCGTCGTCGCCGCTTTCCTCTGTGCTCCCGTGGCTCTCGCGCAGGACGCGGCGGTCCCATCGTCGAAGACCGGCAAGGGTGCCGCCACCTCTGAACCGGTCGCCCCGGAAGTCGATCTCGACGCGGCCGCTGACGCGCGCATCGCCGCCGCCGCCGCGGCCGACGCTGCCGCCGCCGCCGCCGCCGCTGCCACAGCAGGCGCAGCAGGCGCAGCAGGCGCAGCAGGCGCAGCAGGCGCCGACACCACCACCCCCCAGCCGTGGAACGACCCCCCAGAAGCCAGCCTCGGGCCGCTGACCGCCATCGACGTCGTCAAGCCGTTGGTCAAGCTGACCCTCGCGCTCGGCGTGGTGCTGCTGCTGGTCTGGCTCGTGCTCGGCAAAGGCATGGGCAAGCTCGTCGAGAAGTCCCAGGCCGGTAAGCGCGTGAAGGTCATCGAGCGCGTGGCCCTCGACGCCCGGCGCTCGGTGTTCCTCATCGAGATCGACGGCAAGCAGGTGCTGCTGGGCGGCGGCGACGTCGTCCGCCTCGCCGAGGTCGACAGCGCCCCGGCCGTCGTCGGCGCCAAAGCCGACCGCCGCGGCTTGTTCGACAAGGTGCTGGCGGTGGCCGGCCGTGCCGAGCCCGCCCCACCGATCGCCCCCTCTTTGACGACGACGACGCCCTCTGCCGTGCCGGCCGCCCGCACCGGCGACATCCCCAGGACGGAGCAGACATGAGCTTCCGCAAGCGACTGCAGCAGGCTTTTTCGCGACCGAAAGACGAGCGGGCCCTGGTGCGGTGGAGCCGCTACGTCGGCTGGTCGATCTTCTTGTTCTTCGTCGTCAGCGTCGCCCCCGTCGTGGCCCACGCCGCCAAGGGCAAGAAGAGCGACATCTCGACCGTGGTCGGCACCGTCGACATCCTCGGCAACGACTCGGTGTCGAACCGCCCCTTGATCTTGATGACGGCGATGGCGGGCCTCGCGCTCTTGCCCTTCGTCGGCATGATGGTGACGAGCTTTGTGAAGATCGCCGTGGTTCTCTCGATCACGCGACAGGCGATCGGCATGCAGCAGGCGCCGCCGACGACGGTGATCACCGGCATGGCCATCATTCTCACTGTGTATGTGATGCAGCCGGTCGGCCTGCAGATTTACAATCGTGTTGACAAGCTGGTCGCCATCCAACGAGGTGGTGATGTCATGGCCAAAGAGAACGTCGACCTCATCGTCGAAGCCGCCAAGCTCGCCAAGGAGCCCA
>JBKJNL010000242.1:0-6604 GCA_046593615.1 Myxococcota bacterium
CATCAGCGAGGCGTCGAGGTCGAGGGCCTCCGACGTCCAACCCGCAAAGGCGAGGCCAAAGACGACGGCGGCGGTGGAGCCAAACAGCGCGACCCACGACCCGACGTTGGCCACCAGCGAGTCGCCGCGCACCGCGCGCACGGGCGGCGGCGTGGCCGATGACGACGACAGCGACGACACGGCGGTGGGGGTTCGCGGCGGGGCCTGGGTCGCGGGGCGCGTGCGCTCTGGCGCGGGTGGCGTCGGCTGCGTCGGCTGCGGGCCGATGTCGAGGCGGGCAAACGGGTCTTCGTCGCCGCCGGCGTTGTTGCGCGGCGCCGGCGCTGGTGCGGGGGGCGGCAGTTGGCTTTCATCAAAGGTCTGCATCATCGCCGTCAGCGGTCCGGAGGGCCGCGGCTGCGGCGGCGACGAAGCACCAAACGGCGACGGCGCACCGAACGGTGAGGGCGCCCCGAACGGCGAGGGCGCGCCGAACGGTGACGGCGCACCGAACGGCGACGGGCTCGGCTGCGGCGGGGCCGAAGCGCCAAACGGCGACGCCGCCGACGGCGGCCCGAACAACGACGCCCCCAGTCCCTGCTGTTGCTGTTGCTGTTGGGGGGGCTGGCCGAAGTTGGGCCCGCCAAATGGCGACGGACCGGGCTGCGAAAACGGCGGGGCCTGGGGGGCGCCGTATTGCGGCGCCGGCTGCATGAACGTCGCCGTCACCGGCGCCGGCGATGGCTTCTGGCCGGACCCGAGCGGCCCTGGAGCGGGAGGCCCGGGCTGTTGGCCAGCGGTCTGGGGCGGGGGTCCGAAGGGCGAAATGGCCGGGGGTGCGCCGGTGCCGGTCTGGGGGAGGCCGCTGAATTCGTCGTCGGCGGCCCCGCGCTCGGGGGGCTTGGCGAGGAACAGGGTTTCGCATTTCGGGCAGCGCATGCGCGCGCCCTCGGTCGGAACGGCCTCGTTGCGCACGCGGTACTTCGACGCACAGCCGGGGCAGGTGACGATCATGCGCCGAAGCTAGTCAGACCGCCGGAAAGCGTCGAGCCACGTCGTCGGCCGGCGCCGCCGCGATCGCACCGCCCAGCGCGCGCGGCTCACGGCGACGTGAACAGCGCCGCCGCGGGGATGGGCGCGCGGGCGACGTCGGGGCCCTCCCACGAGACGTTCAGCAGCTCGCCACCGCCATTTTCGAAGAACTGCACCTCGAACGCGTGCAGGCCGGCGGTGAGCTCGACGACGCCGGCGACCTCGGTGGGGGCCTGCAGGCGGTTGTTGTCGACGACCACGGCGCCGTCGATCAACAGGCGCGAGCCGTCGTCGCTCTCGGTGACAAACGTCCAGGCGCCGGCGGCGGGCACGTCGACGGCGCCCTGGAATCGGTAGGCAAAGAGGTCGGTGCCGACGCGGTCGACGATGGAGACGGTGGCCGAGACAAACGTCGTCGTCGGCGTCAGCGTGTCGAAGTCGGGCAGCAGCTCGAAGCTGCCGTCGTAGATCGCGGTGCGCAGGCCGGGCTCGCGGCCGGGTGCCGCGGGTCCGACGCCGGTGCCGCTGACGTCGACGATCAAGCGCTCGTCGGTGGCTCGGCCCCAGGCCACGACGAGCTTGCCCTGCAGCACGCCGCCGACGGTGGGCGCGAAGCGCACGCGCACCGGCGAGCCCGACGACGTCACGGTCGCGGCCGGCTGGGTGACCACGCTCCACATGTCGACGTCGCGGCCGCCGAGCAGCACCGGCGGTTCCGAGAGCACGGTGACGACCAGCGCGGCCTCGACCGCTTCGAGGGTCAGCTCGCGCTCGACGTTGTTGCCGCTGTCGACGCTGCCGAAGTCGACGCTCTCGCCGATGCCGACTTCGACGCCGTCGATAACGAACCGCAAGGGCACGCCGTCGAAGTCGACCTCGCCCTCGCCCTCGCCCTCGCTTTTGCCTTCGCCCTCGCCCTCAGCGACGGCGCTGTCGGCGGGGCAGGCTGAGACCAGCCCGGCGACGACGACCGCGAGCACGACGACGACGAAGGAACGACGCATTCCGCTGCAGTAGTCGGCCCGGGGGCGCGCCCATTCGGTCATGTGGCGGATGCCGGGCGCGCCCGATCCGCTGTTGCGGTTCCGCCGAGATGTCGTCGTCGTCGACGGGCATCTCCTCTGCTGTTCGGCCACGTTGTTCAGGCGCTCTTCACGAGGTCGACGACGGCGGCGACGGCGCCGGTCAGCTGGTGGAATGGGTTGGCGTTGTCGCCGTAGCTCGTGATCTTGACCTCGCCGATCTTGCCGCCGACCGCGTTGGCCAGGGCTGGCAGGTTCCTGGCGAGGGCCACGCGGGCGGCGCTTTCGTCGACGACGGCCTGGGCTTCGGCCTTTTGCTTCATGACCGTGGCTTCGGCTTCACCCTGCATCAGGAGCAGTTCGATCTCGCTGCGACGGCGACGATCGAGGGCCGCGGTCTGCACCGCGTCGAGCTCGGCCTCCTTGTGCGCGGCTTCAATGAGCAGCGCATGGGTGGCGAGGCGGCTCTCGGCCTCTTTCTTTTTCAGCGCCTCGAGCAGCAGCAGGCGATCGGATTTCTGCTGCTCCTCGTGCAAGGCGATGTCTTCGCGCCTGCGGCGCAGGTCGGCTTCGGCCTGCAGCTTGGCGTCGGCCAGCTCGGTCGCGATGCGGGCTTCGGCCTCGTGCAGCTCGCGTCTGCGCGCGGCGACCACGAGGGCCTCTTTGATGCGCACCTCTTCAATGGCCCGGGCACAGCTCGCTTCGCGGGTCGTGATCTCCTTGTCGGCTTCGGCTTTGGCTTCGCGCGCGCGGCGGTCGAGGGCAGTGCGGTGGGGCGCCTGCATCTGCTTGAAGACGCTCTCGGAGAGCACGCGCACCTCCTGGATCTCGATGGTGTCGAGCACCACGCCCCAGCCGGCATCGATGAGGCCGGCCTCGGTGGCGTCGTCGATCTGCAGCGGGATCCCGCCGAGAGCGCGCACGTTGCCGACGACGGGGGCGACCTCGCGCAAGAGCTCTTCACCCAGCAGCGCCTTTCTGCGCTGCAGGCAGTCGTCGACCGTGAGGGTGGCGATGATGCGGCGGGCGGCGCCGACGAACATCGCCGTCAACGTCTCTTCGAGCTTTTCCTGCGCGCGCTCGGGGTAGCTGAAGTTGAGCACGCGGTAGGCGACCAGCGGATCGGCGATGCGGTAGACGGCGAGGCCGACGACGTCGATGCCGACGCGCTCGACGGTGACCTGGTCGGCGCGGAAGCGCAGCTGCTGCAGCGACGTCGGGATCACCGCCACCGAGTCGCCCGGCCACTTGAAGCACGACGCGCCCTGGCCCGACGACGACGACCGCACCTGACCCTTGCGCACGTGCACCAGGAATTCCGAGGGCTTGGCGGTGACGAAGCCCCAGCGCTTGGTCTTTTCGGGATCTTCGACGGGGCGGCCGGCACGCCAGCCGTGGTCCTCGTGGGGGCGCGGCTGGGTGTGGATGTCGGTGGGCTTGAACTGCTTGCTCATGAAGACGGGATTTCACGGCGCGTGCCACGGCTCGTCGCTGCGCCGGCCGCAGCCGCAGGCGGGGCGACACGCTCTGTCTGGTTTGTCTGATCCGCTTTCGAGCAGGGCCCCGGCTCAGCGATTGATCAACCCTGGAGCATCCGGAGGGCGTTCACAGCCGATTCACTCACGGGGCGCTCAGCACCACGCCCGAGGTGTCGTCGGTCGCGAGCAACACCGGTCCGACGACGCTGGCGCCGTTCTTCTGGCAGTCGACGCGCACGACGTCGTCGTTGCGCCCACCATCGCGGACCGGCGCGCCCAGCACGACGTCGAACAAGCACTCGTCGGGGGTGATGTCGTGCACGGTCAGGAACTGTTGGATGGGGGCGTCGGTCCAGAGCGCGCGAAAGGCACGCAGCTGGGCGGGCGTCACCGAAGCCCCCTCGCGCTTTGCGATGTCGAGGGCGAACACCAGCTCGGGCCGCGCTTCGTCGACGACGAACAACATGAAGTCATCGACGTCGTCGACGAAGAAGCGGTCGTCGACGCTGCGCTGGAACACGCCAAAAAACAGCGTCAGCTGGGCCTCGATGCGCGGCAGCCACTGCTCGCGGTTGGCGCGGGTCGCCTTGCGCAGCATCGCGTTGTCGGCGTCGAGGATGGCCCGCTGCCCGAGCAGCACCACGGTCTCGGGCAAGATCCCGCGGGCCGTGGCGCAGCCGGCCACGGACGGAAATTCGCAGCGCGCGAACACCCCGGCGAACAAGCAGCCGGCGTCGTCGGCGACGTCGCGGGCGCTGACGTTGACGCGGCCGTTGTCGTCGTCGGTGAGCAGCGGGGCCGCGCCGAGGGCGTCGACGGCGTCGCAGCCGACGTCGGCGCCGACGTCGCCAAAGGAGCCGTCGAACAACGGCGCGAGCACGTCATCGGTGTCGCCTTCGTCGCTGCCCACGACGATCAGGCTGCGCCGCGGATCGTCGAGGCGCCGGGCGCGCAGGCGGTCGATGGCTTCGTCGCGGGTCAGGGCATCACGGTCATCGAGGATCCGGCGGAACAGGCCGACGTAGCTTTCGTCGTCGACGAGGCCGTCGTCGATGCGCTCTTCGGAGCGCTCGCCCTCGCGCACGTCGGCGGACTGGCATTGCTTGAGCGGGTTCACTTCGTCGGCGCCGTCGATAACCACGCAGGCTTCGCTGTCGGCGCAGCCGCAGGTGGCGCAGTCGTAGACCGGGGGCAGGCGCGCATCGTCGCCGCAGCGAGCGGGAGAGCCCGGCAGGCAGCCGCTGTCGTCGTCGGCGCCGGCGCAGGCGCCCTGCCAGGGAAACACGCAGCTGGCCTGTTCGGCGCCGCCTGCGAGATCGGGACGGCTGGTGCCAAACGGGCAGGGCTCGTCGATCGGTGGGTCGGGTTGTGGGCACCCGCTGGTCGCCACCAGCACGCCGACGACGACGACGCACAACGACCAGAGGGCAGACCGGAGGCTGGACACTGCTGCTATGTAGCCCAGACAAAGAGGTGCGCCATGGTCATGCAACACAGCCCCGGGTTCCTGAAAGTCGCCACCGCCGCCAAGGGTCAGGTGCGGGAGTGCACCGTCGCCGACGTCAAAGCGCGCCTCGACCAGGGTGAGAAGTTCCACCTCGTCGATGTCCGCGAAGAGAGCGAATTCGCCACCGACCACGCCGCCGGCGCCATCCACCTGAGCAAGGGCGTCATCGAACGCGACGTCGAAAAAAAGATCCCCGACCTCGCCGCACCCATCGTCCTGTACTGCGGCGGCGGCTACCGCTCGGCGCTGGCCGCCGTGAATCTGCAGCAGATGGGCTACACGAACGTCGTGTCGATGGACGGCGGCATCGCCGCCTGGCGCGACGCCAAGCTGCCCATCGAGAAGTGAGCGACAGGAGCGGTCATGAGCAAACAGCTGATCACGAAGTTCTACGAAGCCTTTGCCCGACGCGACGCCGAAGGCATGGCCGGCTGCTACGCCGACGACGTCGTGTTCAGCGATCCGGTGTTTCCGCACTTGAAGGGCGAAGAGGCCCGCGACATGTGGCGCATGCTGTGTGAGCGCGGCGCCGACCTCGTGGTCGAGCCCAGCCACATCACTGACAGCAGTGCCCACTGGGACGCGCGCTACACGTTCTCGGCGACGAAGCGCCCGGTGCACAACCGCATCGACGCCCGCTTCGTCGTCGAGAACGGCACCATCAAGCAGCACACCGATGCCTTCGACCTGTGGTCGTGGAGCCGCCAGGCCCTCGGGCCCGTGGGTCTGCTGCTCGGTTGGAGCCCCCTCCTGCGCAACAGCGTGCGCAGCAAGGCGGCGCACGCGCTCAGGGTCTACCGGGCGAAGCGCAAGGCGCCCTGATCGCCCCATGTGGGCGGTGGGGCCCGGCGTCGGCGTCGACGTCGAAACCCCGTGGGTCGACGTCGGCACCGACGCGGGGTCGACGGCGGCGTCGACGACGGATTCAGCGCATGGTGCCGTGAGGGCGAGCTGCGCCGAGCTGTCGGGCTGCGGGCCGACGGTGCCGGCAGAGATGGCACGCATGATGCGAACGACCGTCGTCGGAGGTCTTCCACCATGCCCGCTGCCCACCCGTACGACCCGCGCCACGACGACCACGAGCACGACATCTCCAACGAGGTCACCGAGAAGACGGTCAAGCCGCCGTCGTTGTCTTCGGAGGCGCCCGCGACGTCGCAGCCGGTGCCCGCTGCCTCAGCTGTGCCGCTGAGCTCGCCGTCGACGGTGGAGGTCAACCGCCGCGATCAAGAGGTCGTCGACCTGCTCGAGCGCTTCGCGCGCCACCTGACAAACGGCGACGCCGACCAGATCGCCGACCACGTCTTTGCCACGCCGGCGACGGTGGTGATGGCCGCCCACGTCGCAGCGCTCGTCACGCGCGACGACGTCATCAAGATGTTCGGCAGCGCAAAGGCCGAGTACGCCAAGCACGGCATCGCCGACACGCGCGCCGACGTCCTCGACATCGACTGGATCGGCGAGCGCCTCGCTCTGTGCGAAGTGCGCTTCCCGTGGCTCGACGCCGCCGGCGACGAGATCGGCGGCGAGCGCTCGACCTACATCCTGCGCCGCGACGACCACGAGGAGCTGCGCATGCAGGGCGT
>JBKJNL010000505.1:0-2679 GCA_046593615.1 Myxococcota bacterium
CAACAGAAAGATGATCGACGAGATGGCGAACCACGCCACCCGCATCCGTCGCTACATCGACTGGTACGGCGTCGACATCGTCGAGTCGTTTGTCGACAAGTGCCTCAGCATCGACAACCTCATCGACATCGAAGCGCCGTACATCACGCGCAAGGCCAAGGAGAAGCCCGAAGACCCCATGCAGCCCACCGATCGGAAAAAGGCCCTGGGCCTGCTGCCGACCGACAAGGAGTACATGGAGCGGTACATCAACCCCGCCGAATTCGTCGCTTCCCAGCAAAAGAAGCTCGACGACGAAGCGAAGAAGCAGAAGAAGTTTCCCAACGAGCCTGAGCGCGACGTCATGCAGTTCTTGATGCACAATGCCCCGCTTGAACGGTGGCAGGTTGATGTCATGGATATGCTGCGTGAAGAGGCCTATTATTTTGCGCCCCAGGGCATGACCAAGATCATGAACGAAGGCTGGGCCAGCTACTGGCACTCGAAGCTCATGACCGAAAAGGTCATGGACAGCTCCGAGGTCATCGACTTCGCCGACAAGAACGCCGGCGTGATGGCCACGTCGCGCCAGCAGCTGAACCCCTACGCCCTCGGCCTCGCCCTCTACCGCGACATCGAAGACCGCTGGAACCGGGGCCGCTACGGCAAGGAGTGGAACGAGTGCGACGACATGGCCGAGCGCCGCCGCTGGGACAAAGCAACCGGAGCCGGCCGCGAAAAGATCTTCCAGGTGCGGCAGATCTACTCTGACGTCACCTTCATCGACGAGTTCTTCACTGTCGACTTCTGCCGCGAGTACGGATTCTTCGCCTATGAGTACGACCGGAAGAAGAAATCATTCCTGATCGATACGCGCGAGTTCCAGACGGTGAAGCAGAAGATCCTGCAGTCGCTGACCAACTTCGGGCAGCCGGTCATCAAGGTCGTCGACGGCAACTTCGAGAACCGCGCCGAGCTGCTGCTCGAGCACAACCACGAAGGCGTCGACCTCGACGGACAATATACCCACGATACCTTGCGCAACATCCAGGCCATCTGGACGCGGCCGTGTCACATCATCACAACGATGGAGCAGCGACACGTCATGCTGACCTTTGATGGCAAAAACTTCTCGGAAAAGACCATGGGGTGATGTGCGGCCTTTCGCGCGGTCAGCCTCTGGTCCGCGGCGCGTCGCCAGGCGGAGAGCTGGGCACAGGAGAGGCTCGCCGTCCGCAGCGTGACGGCTGTCGAGCCCAGCGCGACGAAGTAAACGCCGCCGCAGACGGCTTGACCATGACGGCGCGTCTTCCGCCGGGCCGGGGCATGCTGCGCCGATGACGCTCCTGCGGCTGCTGCTGCTGACCACCACCGCCGCTGCGTGCGCGCCGCCAGAGACCTGCGACGACAGACATGATGGCGGCGACGGCACGTGTGTCGCCGTCGGTGAGTGCGTCGACGGCTTCACGATCGAGCCGACGGGTCGCTGCTCCCGCTGGGTGCGGCTGCCGGACGTGCCGTACATCGGCATCCGCGGCACCGCGACGCTGCTGCGCGACGGGCGCGTGCTCTTCGCGGGCGGGCAGGCCAGCGTCGTCGAGGCCGTCGGCTCCGAGGTCGCCGCCGCTGCTCTCTATCTGCCGGCTGAGCGGCGGTGGGTCGCCGCCGCCCCGCTCGCGACCCGGCGGGCGTTCCACCTCTCGATGCAACTCGACGACGGGCGGGTCATCGCCGCCGGCGGCGAGAGCGCCGACCGGGCGGTGACCAGCACCGAGATGTACGACGTCGACGCCGACGCCTGGAGCCCCGGTCCGCCGCTGCCGAACGGGTTCGTGTTCGGCTCGATGTTCCGCGATCGCTTCGGCCAGCCCCACATCCTCACGGCCACCAACGAGCTCATGCTGAGCAACTCAAGCGGCGTCTGGGGCTTCGGCGGCGCGCCCGAACAGCCGCGCGTCGCCGGCGCTGTCCACGTCGTTGGCGACGTCGCGGTCTTCATCGGTGGCTTCCGCGCGGGCGCCGTCGTCGGCCTCGCCGATCGCTTCGACATGGAGACTTTCACGTGGTCGCCGCTCACCACATCGCCGCTGTTGGAGCGCGTCCAATTCACCAGCGGCGTGTTGGGTGACGGCCGCGTCGTCTCGGTCGGAGGCAACGACGGCGTCGACGACCTCGGCACCGTGGGCCTCCTTGATCCCGCAACCGGCGAGGTCGAGGCCGGCGACGATCTCGCCGCGCCTGCGCAGTTCGCGGGCGCCGCCTCGTTGTCCGACGGCGTCTTCCTCGTCGTCGGTGGCGCCTCGCTGCCCGCGACCTTTCACGACGACGTGCAGATGATCCTCTCCGACGGCTCCGTCACGGCGATCGCACCGCTGCCGGTCACGGCCTCGCTGTCCCAGGTCATCGAGCTCCCCGACGGCGACGTCCTGGTCGCCCAGGGCGGTGTCGCATCCGACGACGCTGGCGCCCGCGAAACCGCCGACGCCTTTCTCCTCGAGCGGGGCGACTAGCCTCTACCGAAATTATCGAGTCATAAATATGACAGTATTGATTCCTGGGCCTCGACATCATGCCCGCCTGCGGGCGGCGGTCTGCGGGTGCCTGACCTCAGGTTCGATCGCACGATGCGCGTCGCCCAGCGTGCTCGGTCTTTTCACCCAGACGCCCTCCCAGACGTGTCCGGAGGATCGATGATCGAGG
>JBKJNL010000668.1:0-4369 GCA_046593615.1 Myxococcota bacterium
ATGCACGGCGTCGAAGAGCAAAAGGCCCACTGACCCCGCCGCTCAGTCGCCGGACCTGAAAAGGAAGCGGCCGACGTCGTCGGCCGCTTTTGCGTCTCGTCGGTGCGTCGACGCTCAGCCGAGGTACTTGCCGTTGAAGGGCGTGGTGCCCTTTTCTTTGCGCGCGCGGCCGTTGGCGGCGAGGTGCTCGCAGATGCGCCAGACGGTTTCGGCTTCGCCGTCTTCGCCGATCGACTTTGCCAGCTCATCGGCGGTGTGGCCGGCCTTTGCCTCGCTGAGACCCTTCACGACCTTGGACTGCAGGGCGATGACGGCCTGGGCCGCCTTTTTGCCGGATTCGACGCCGGGCTGGTGGTAGGCGTTGATGTTCACGAAGCTGGCGTAGAAGCCGACAGCGCGCTCGAACAGCGCGATGAGGGCGCCCACAGCGCGCGGCGTGACGTCTTCGACGGCGACGGTGATGCTCGGGCGGCCGCCCTCGTAGAGCGCGCGACGCGTGCCGAGCAGAAAGCCAAACAGGAAGTCGCCCGAGGTCACACCCGGCTCGACCTCCATGTTGGTCGCCTTGCGCTCCTTCAAGACCTGCAAAAAGGTGATGAAGAAATTGGGCACGCCATCGCGCAACTGCTGGACATAGGCATGTTGGTCGGTCGAGCCCTTGTTGCCATACACGGCGATGCCCTGGTTGACGGTCTTGCCGTCGAGGTCTTTCTCTTTGCCGAGGGACTCCATCACGAGTTGTTGTAGGTATTTGGAGAGCAGAGTCAGGCGGTCTTTATAAGGCAAGACAACCATGTCTTTCTCGCCCTTGCCATTGGTGGCCTTCAACCACGACAGCGAGAGCAGCAAGGCCGGGTTCTTCATCAGGTCGCGCTCGCGGGTGAGCGTGTCCATGGCCGCGGCGCCGTCGAGCATGGCCTTGATGTCGATGCCTTGCAGCGCGGCGGCGAGCAGGCCGACGGCGGAGAGCTCAGAGGTGCGCCCGCCGACCCAGTCCCACATCGGGAAGCGCGTGATCCAACCCTCTTTGACGGCCACCTTGTCGAGCTCGCTGCCATCTTGCGTGACGGCGACGAAGTGGCGGGCGGGGTCGAGGCCGGCGGCCTGGTAGGCGGCCTGGGCTTCGAGCATGCCGTTGCGCGTCTCTTTGGTGCCGCCCGACTTGGAGATGACGATGGTCAGGGTGCGCGAGAGGCCGCCGCGTTCTTCGATGTTCTCGAGGACGCGGTCCATGCCGTCGGGGTCGGTGTTGTCAAAGAAGAACGGCTTGATGCGATCGGTGGGCTGACCCAGCGCGTCGGCGACGAACTGCGGGCCGAGCGCCGAGCCGCCGATGCCGACGATGAGGACGTTGGCGAACAGCTCGCCGAACTCGCCACGGATTTTGCCGGTGTGCGCGTCGGCGGCGAAGCGCAGCATCTTGTGGAGCGTGTCTTCGATGGCCCGGCGGTCGGCGAGGTGCGGCGCGAGGTGCGGCGCGCGCAGCCAGTAGTGGCCGACCATGCGCTTCTCGTCGGGGTTGGCGATGCCGCCCTTCTCGAGGTCGTCCATGGCCTTGAGGGCCTTTGCGGCGGCGTCCTTGTTCTTGGCGAAAAAGGCGTCGTCGAGGTCCATGCGCGAGACGTCGATGGAGAAGCCGAGGCCGGGGTCAGAGAAATACTGCGACTTGGTGCGTTCCCAGAGGCTCTTGGCGTCGGGCGTCTTCGAATCGGTCATGGCGAGCTCCCGTTCAGTGAGGACCGGGGTGTTCCCTCGCCGGGCAGGTCGCCGTCAACCGACGGAGCTGGCCTGTTTCGCGCGCTTCGACGACGCCGCGCTCGCCGACGAAGGAGCCAGGGCCTGCGAGCGCAGGTTCTTCTGGTAGGCCTCGCGCAGGCCGCCGTCGGCGAGCACGGCTTCGGCGTCGCCGGCTACGTCGACGATCTCGCGCACCGCAGCCTGCAGGTCCGCGAACGCGGCGTCGGCGTAGCGGATGGGGTCGAAGCGATCGCGCAGCCGCTGGGCCGCGCGGTGCACTTCAAACGCGGTGGCGGTGACGTCGACGCCGAGGAACGTGAAGTAGTCGCCGTGGCGGGCGAGCGCCAGGCGATCGACGACCCGGGCCCGGTCGATGTCGATCGCGCGCTCCCGGCGGGCGATGACCTCAGACGGGCCACGCGGCAGCCCGCGGGCCAGCACCTGCACGGCGCCGGTGACGACGCCAATCAACCCCGCGCGCAGCACGGCGTGGGCGTGCAAGCCGCTCTCGAGAATGATGTCGTCGAGGGCGCGGGTGCCGTCGAAGCGCGACAGCGCGAGCGTCTCTTCCGGCGACAGCGGCGGCAACGACGTGGCCGCGGTCGACGTCGCTGTCGCTGTCGCTGCCAACGGCGCAAGAGTCGACCCCGCCAGCGACGATGACGGGCCCAGCAGGGTCTGCGGTCCACCGAGCACGCTCCACAGCCGGGCCTCGTCGTATTTGCGGCGCACGCCCTCGGCGACGACGGCGTTCAAGGGGTGGCCGAGGCGCACGCGGTCGGCGGCGTAGGCGCGCTCTTCGACGAACTGGAACGTGCCGCTCGACCACTCGAGCAGCGCCATCACCTGCTCGGTGAGCACGCCGCGCACGGCGGTGAACAGCTCGTCGAGCTTGAGCACGCCGTCATCGACCAGGCGGGCGCACATGCGGCGGGCCGAGGTCGGCGGCGCAGCCCGCAGCTCGGCGTGGCGGGCGGCGGTGATGAGACCGCCGCGCAACAGGATCTCTTCGGCCCGATCGGCAGCGAGGCCCGACGACACAAACACGGGCTCGCCCTGCTCGAGGAACAGCGTGCGCACCCGGCCGTCGTCGGCAGTGACGACGACGGCGCCGGTCACTTGCAGCGCGTGCGCCGACAACAGCAGCGCCGGCAGCTCGCCGTCGTCGAAGCGGCCCTGCGGCGGCTCGAGGGTCACAAACGGCAGCGGCGCCGGGGGCTCCTTGTCGTCGACCGCGACGTCGCGCAGGCCTCCGGGCGCGGCGCCGAACGGCAAGCCGACGCCATCACCAAGGGGACGTCCATCGCTGCCGACGTCGGCGCCGGTGAGCACCGCGCCCGATGACGACGAGCGCACGGCGTCGAAGCGGCCGGAGACAAAGGCCAGGCGGGCGCGCGAGCGGTTCTCTTCGAGGGCCGCCCGGGCGGCTTCTTCTTCGCCGCGCAGGAACGCCAGGCGGGTGGCGTCTCGCTCGGCCTCTTGCTGGAGCTCGGCGGCGCGGCGGGCCTGATCGGCGAAGCGGGCTTCGGCGTCGGCGTTGCGGGTGGCGATCTGCTGCTCCAGGCGCCGGGCGTCGTCGACGGCGGCCTGGCGCTCGACGTCACCGCGGGCCCGGAGCTCTTGCAGCCGCTGCTCCTCGGCGTCGAAGCGGGCGCGGGTGGCGGCTTCGAGCGTGGCGAGCTCTTGCTCGCGCTGCTGGCGCTCGTCCTTCAGGGCCGCGAGGCGGGCTTCTTCGACGGCGGCGGCCTCGCGCAGGGCCTGCTGGCGTTGCGCGGCTTCTTCGTCGAGCCGGCGGCTGCGTTCGTGGGCGGCGGCGAGAGCGACCGCGACGGCGGCGGCGTCTTCGCTGGCCTTTTTCTTTTGATCTTCGAGGAGCTGCTCGACCTCTTCTTCGGCGCGCAGGCGGGCGATCTCCAGCTCGGCGAGCCGGGCGCGGGCGTGCATCTCGTCGTCGGCGGCCTGTTTCGCCTGCGCGGCGCCGCGTTGCTCGAGCTCGTCCTTTTGGCGGGCCAGGGCCACGAGCCGCTCGTGCTCGGCCTCGGTGCGTCGACGCTGCTCATCGAGAGTGGCCTGGGCCTCGCGCTCGCGGCGTTCGTGCTGCTCGCGCAAGGTCCGCAGGCGCGCTTCTTCGTCGTGCAGCAAGACCTCGGATGCCGCGCGGGCCTCGGCCAGCTCGGCCTCGGCGCGGGCCCGGGCGATCTCCAGCTCGGCGAGCTGGGTTCGCTCGCGCTGCTCTTGCTCCTGGTGCGACTGCGCGGTCTCCTGCTGCTCGGCCAACAGCCGGGTGCGCTCCTCGGCGAGCACTGCCAGCCGGGCTTCTTCGTCGGCGATGCGGCGTCGGCGCTCGTCCTCGGCCAGCGCCTCGCTCTCCTCGAGCCGACGACGGCGCTCGACGAGCTCTTGCAGCTGTTGCTCTTCCTGCTGCTGTTGCTCGCGACGCAGCTCCTGTTCGACGCGCAGGGCCTGCTCTTCGAGGCGACGACGGCGGGCGAGGTCGTCGAGCTGCTCCTGCTCTTCCTGCTGCTGCTGGCGCTGCAGGTCCTGGCGCAGGCGCAGGGCTTCCTCTTCGTCGCGACGACGTCGCGCCAGCTCGTCGAGCTGTCGCTGCTCGTCTTCATGGCGCTGGCGTTGC
>JBKJNL010000711.1:0-6817 GCA_046593615.1 Myxococcota bacterium
CGGCAGGGGGCAGGCACGCTCGACGGCTATTCCCCTCCCCCTCTCCACAGCGAGTCCGCGAGCGCCCGTGGAGAGGGGGTCGGGGGGGTGAGGTCTCCCTCTCCCTCGCGCGAGCAATCACAGTCACTCCGCAGCCCCGCGCTCGACGACGACGCGCAAGCCGTCGCTGCTGCCGTAGACGGCCTCGTCGTACATCAGCTCGGCGTAGGCGCCGGGGTGCACGTAGCTGCCGGGCGTGATGGCCTTGAGGCGGAAGTGGAAGCTGTACGTGCCCTTGCCCAACTGCTGGAAGTAGTAGCGGACCTCGTGGTCGAGGCGGGCCACGTACTGCGGTCGCAGGCTGTCGGCTTCGGCCGGCTTCGCCTCCGACGACGACGTCAGCAGCTCGGGGTTCAAGGGCTCGAAGCCGGCCGCGAACGGCACCACGAATGCGACGTTGTTGCGGGGGCCGTCGGTGGTGAAGCGGGCGTGGACCTCGACGACGTCGCCGACCTTGATGGTCCGCTCTTCGGCGCGCTTGTCGTCGAGGCGGCGCTCGGCGCCACCGGCGGCGGCGTAGAGCGTCATGCTGCGCTCGACGAGGAAGCCGGCCTTGCGCGCGGCCAGGCGGTCACCGGGCGTCTCGGGCAGGTAGCGGTAGCGCACGCGGGCCCGCACCGGCTGCCCCGTCGCCACCGCCTGCGGAATCAGCTCGCCGGTGCCCTGGTACCGGGCGACCTTCATCGCGCCGTCGAGCGTGTAGCTCTGGTCGTTGATGGTCAGCTTCGTCTCTCGCTTGATGGGGTCGGCGACCTCGAGAAAGGTGACGATGGCGGCGATGGCCGTGCGGTTGTCCCAGGTGCTGCCGAAGCCCTGTCGCCCGCGGGCCCGCTGCAAAAGCGCCTCGAGCACCAGCAGCAGATCGGGGTTCTTCGGGTCGAGCAGCACCAGCGCCTGCAGCACCGTCGCCAACGATGACGTCGTCGATCCCAGGTAGACGCTGCCCCAATCGCTGCGCGGGTCGCTGATGCCGACGACGGTGCGCTTGCCCTCGACCTGGTTGAAGGTCACCGAGCCCCACAGCTCGCCCTTGAGCGTCTCGAGGTCGCTGGCAAAGGTCTTGCGCCGCGCGGTCTGGCCTGGGCCCGAGCCCGGCCGCGGGGAAGACGGGCCGAGCATGGCCAGGGCGAGCTCGGCGCGGCCGACGGCGTCGAGGTTCTTGCGGGTGCGCATGAAGTCGACGAGGTAGTGCTCGTCGACGTCGCCGACGCGCACCAGCGAGCGCAGCGCCGAGGCCTGCAGCGAGCTGCGCCAGGCGCCCGTCTCCGATCCTGACGGGGCGCCGGCCCAGCTGTAGTCCGAGCGCAGCGCTTGCTTGAGGGCCTCGGCGGCCTTGTTCTTCAAGGCCGGGTCGACGGTGGCGCGGGCTTCTTCGGCGAGGGCGATGAACTCCAGGGCCACCGAGGTCAGCTGCACATCGCCGCTGTTGCCCGGCCAGTAGCCGAACAGGCCGCTGCTGTCCTGGTAGAGCGGCATCTCCTGCAGCAATCTTTCTGCGTTCTTTCGGGCCCCTTCACTGTAGATGAAACCACCCATGCGGGGCGCGATGCGGGCCAGGGCCAGCTGCGGCGCCAGGGCAGACATCTTTTGCTCGAGGCAGCCGTGCGGATAGGCCTCGAGGTACTCGAGCGCACCAAAGGTCTCGAGGAGCCCGGGGATGTGCGTCGCCACGATCGACTGGCTCATGGTGCCGGCGCGGGCCTTTTCCTTCGGCGCCGACAGCGCCTTTTTCGTCGGACCGACGTCGTCAAAGAAACTGACGTTGCGCCACGCGACATCAGCGTACACCGGGATCTTCACTTCAAAGGCATCGCCGACGCCGTCGGATTTGCGAAAGACCTCCATCTTGACCGTGAGCGAGGTGTCGAGCGGGGTGGCGCCGGCGTTGGACTTGACCTCGACGGGGAAGGTCACACTCTCGGCCTTGTTCTCGGCCAGGGTGATGTCTTTGCTGCGCTTGCGCTCGACGACGGGGCCCACGTACTCGGCCTTGACGACGCCGGCGCCGCCTTTGCCTTCGACGAGACGGGCCACGCCGCCGCCTTCGAAGCGGTCGCCCTGGCGCACGAAGCGCGGCAGCTGGGGCTGCACCAACACCGGCAGGCGCACCTTGAGCTTGCTTTCCTTGACGCCGAAGCGCTCGCTGCCGCTGACGGCGACGGCGCGGACGACGAAGTTGGTCAGGTCGTCGCTGAGCGGCACCTTGACCGTCACCTTGCCCGAGGCCGGCACGGCGAGGGTCGCCTGCCAGAAGGGCACGGTCTGGAAGTTCTTGCGCACCCGGCGCTTGGCCTGGCCGTCGGCTTCGTTTTCGGCGCCGTCGCCGCCGGGGGCTTCTTCTTCGATCACGCGACCGACGACGTTGTTGCGCGTGTCCCAGACGGTGGCGTCGCGCTCGTTGCGGACGATCATCGCCGTGAGCGGATCGAGGGGGCCTTCTTTGGCGAGCGACAGCACGGCTTCGTCGACGAGCCACAGGGTGGCCTCGCCCGACAGCGGCGCGCCGTTGTCGGCTTTCAGAGAGACGGTGATGTCGACGGTGGCCCCGGGCCGCGCCTGCTCGGGGTGGGTCAAGGTGACGTCGATGAGGTTCTTCTGCGGGCTGACCTCGAGGTCGATCGATGAGGCCACCGACTGCGGCCGGTAGGGGCCGTCGTCGGTCTTGCCGCTGTCAGAGCCAGAAGCACCGAGGCGGCCGCGCATCAGCACCACATGCACCGGCAGGTTCGGGGTCATGGCCCGCTCGATGGCCACGCTGACCGTGGCCTGGCCGCCGTCGACGTCGACGACGCGGTATTCGTTTATGCCCGGTGAGCCGGGCTGCTCGATGATCACCAGCGCCCGTGCTTTGGTGAACGGGCTCTTGACGACGATGTTCGCGGTCTCGCCGGGCACGTACTTCTGCTTGTCGGGCACGAGCTCAAAGACGCCGGCCTGGCCCTTCTGCCAGGCGATGGGCTCCTTGCCGCCGATGTAGAGGTCGGCCGACAAGGTCTGCACGCGGCCGAGCTTGTCTTTCGCGGTGAGCTCGACGACGTAGACGCCGGCGCCGCCGCCGGAGCCGAGGGTCGACACCGGGAAGTCCACCTTCAAAGGCTCGGCCGTCGTCGTCACGGTCTTTTCGGCGACCTTTTTGTCTTCTTGCTCGGTGACGTAGCTGGCCTCGCCGGTGGCGAAGTGGCTCTCGCGCAGGTGCGAGTGCCAGCTGCGCTTGAACAGGCGCACCAGGACCTTCTGACCGTCGACACCTTTGTCGTCGACGCCGACGGCGATGAGCTCGGGGCTGATGGTGGTCGCTGTCTTTTCGAAGCGGGCGAGCTTCATGCCCAGCACGAACGGCGGCAGCGCCAGCACCTCGGTGACGGCGCTGACCTCTTGATCGTCGGCGCCGGTGACGGTGGCCTCGAAGCGGTAGACGCGCGGTGATCCGTCGATGTCTTTTTGCGGGTTCATCTCGATGCTGTCGGCGCCGTCGTCGGCCAGCGTCGACGTCTTTTCGGTCTGCTCTTCGCGCGTGCGGCTCTCGGGGCGGGCGAACTGCGACGACGACGCGAACAAGAAGCCTTCGCGGCCCTTGGGCACGTGCCAGGCAGGGCGGCGGGAGACGTTCCAGCGGATCGGCTGACCGGCGACGTTGCCGCCGGCGTAGTAGCGGGCCATCGCCTTTACGCTGAAGGGTTGATCGAGGCGGGCCTTTGACGGCGCGCTGAGCTGCACCTCAAAGGTCGGAATTTTGTAGGCCTCGATCTGGAAGCGACGGCTGGCGACCACCGCCCCCGTCGTCGTCAGCGTCATCGTCGCCGTGTACCAGCCCGTGGCCGGCTCCTTTTCTTCAAAGACCGCGTCGCCGCCAAAGAGGGCCGACGTCGTCGTGGGCAGCACCCACTCCTGGTTGCCGGGGCCTTCGACCTTGATGCGCAACTTCGGCTCGACGGCCGGGGTGACGACGCCCGTCGCCGACGTCGACGCCGGGGTCGGTGGCGGCAGCACCAGCACGCCGCCCTGCTTCGAGCGCACGAAGCCTTTGAAGAACACCTTTTCGCCGGGGCGGTAGATGGGCCGCTCGGTGAAGAGGAAGCCGAGCATCTGATCGTTCTTGGGCGGCGGCGGCGGCTCGAGCAGCATCGACAGCCAGCTGCCGCCCGGCGACCAGTGGTTGTTGAAGAAGCGCGGCGGGGCGTCGCCCGGATCGAGCACCAGCATGTCGTCGCCAGCACTGACCACGATGCGCAGCATCTTTTGCCACTGCGCCTGCGGCGGCAGCGACGCGCGGCCCTGGGCATCGGTGGTCAGCGACGTCTTCACCAGCTCGGGCTTTCGATCGCGGGTGCCCTCGGTCATGGCCTCGATGGTGATGGTGGCGCCGGCGACGGCGGCGGCGCTGTCGAGGGCGCGGACAAAGAACACGGCCTGCGTGCGCTCTTCGACGGCGGTGAGCGAGAGGTTCGTCACCTGCACGCGGCTCCAGGCCCGTTCGGGAGCGCCGGTCAGGCGACGCACGCCGACCAGATACGTGCCGGGCTTCAGTCGGCCCGGTGAGCCGGGGGCGTCGTCGATGAGGGGTCCCAGGTCCAATCCGAAGTTGGTGCTGCCGCCTTTGTCAGACAGCGGCAGGTCGACCAGGCGCGAGGCCTGCGGCGAGCCCAGCAAACGCAGGTGCGAGATGAGCTCGGCGCGCGACACGCCGTCGGCCACGCCGGGGTTGTCGGGCTCGTCGCCGGGGAACGGCGGCGCCGACTGCTCGTCGATGACGACGGGCTCTTCGGGGAACGGCCACAGGCCCACGTGCAGCGGATCGATCTTGTGCACGCGCACATCGGCGCGGGTCTCGCCGTAGCCGACCATGGGCAGCATGCGCGGCCCCTTCTGCTCGACCATCAGGTTGCCGCGCTTGCTGCGCAGAAACGGACGCTTCCAGCCGACAAAGAAATAGACGTCGGCTTCACCGGGATCGACGAGCCTGCGACCGAGGTCGTCGAACACCGGGGCGTCGGCGATGCGCAGGCGGTAGAGCGTGTCGGGCACGAAGCGGCCGTCGAGCTGCACGCGCTTGCCGAACAAGGTCGGCTTCAAGTCGGGCACGGCGGGCTCCAGGCGCACCAGCTTCTTCAACGTCGTCAGCGAGAGGTCTTTGACGGGCGCCGAGAACACCAGCTGCGGGGCCGTGCCTTCGGAGCCGCAGTCGAGGGCCTGCTCCTTTGGCGCCTTTGGGCTGCCGGTGACGCCGAGCCGTTGGCCGGCGCACACGACCTCTTCGAGGTGGAAGTCGGTGCGCGTGCTGGCCCGGCCGGTCCACAGCGTGCCTTCGGCATCACCCAGGGCCAGGGCGACGGTCACCACCAGCATCGAGCCTTCGCCGACGTCGTGGTCGATGCTGACGGCGTAGACGGCGGGGTCCTTCTGGTCGGTGCGCGGCAGCAGCGCCAACTGGAAGTTGTCGATCTGCCGGCGCGGCGAGTCGGCCAGGCCGGGCAGCTCGCGCACCTCGAGGCGGATCATCTGCTTGAGCGCGGTGATCGACAACGGTTGCGGAAACGTCAAAGTGAGCGTGTGAAACGGCGGCAGCCCCTGGGCACCGTCTTGCGGCTGCATGCTCATGGGGGCGGTCATCATGGTCGTCAGGACCTTGTTCGCCCCCCCTGCTCCCGAAGAACGGGCGTCGACGGCGAAGCGCGACAGCGCCGGCCACGGCTCGGCCGGGCGGAACTGCAGCGTGCGCCTGTCGGCCCAGGTCCAGGCGCCTGGCCACGGTGGTTTCAGTTGGGCAAACGACGAAGCGTCATCGGCGGGTCCGGGCCCCCCCCCAGGAAACGCGGGGCCGATGTCGCCGGTGAAGGTCACCGTGACCGGGTCGTAGCCGCGCAGGAAGCGCTCGGGCAGCACCTCGGTCTGCGCGGGTGCGGCGCGGGTGACGCGATCGGCGGGGCGATAGGCATCGGCCAGCGCCACCCCCAGGCCGACAGCGGCGACGGCGACGACGACGGCGAGGACGCGGATCGGGCTCACGGCTCTCAACTTCTGGGCGGGGCGCATCAACGCACCTCTTTCGGGGGCTCGTTGTTTTGCGGCGTGTCTTTGGGGCGGGGCACGCGACGAAAGAAGTCGCGCAGGTAGTCGTCGGGGACGTCGACGTCGGCGCCTTGCAGGCCAAAGACGACGGGCGTGAAGCGGCGCGGGCCGCTGTCGGCGGGGGCTTCGACGCGCAACCAGTAGGTGCCCTTGGCGAAGCGGCCAAAGATCTGGCAGCCGTCGGCGACGACCTCGGTGGCGCCGCTGCTGTTGGCCTTGAGCAGGGCGCACTCGAGCACCTCGGCGTCGACCTGGATGCCGACGCCGAGCTCGCCGTCGCCCTGCAAGGTCAGCTCAAAGACGCGGGCTTCGCCGGGCTGCACCAGCGTCTCTTTGCCCTTGCCTTCGCCGAGCACCGCCACGGGCTCGAAGCTCCAACCGACGGTGCCCGACAGCGGCGCGCCGCCGAAGCTGCGCACCAGCAGGCGGTGATCCCCTTTGTCGACGACGACGCGCAGGTCGCAGCCGCCGCCGAGGCCTTCGCTCTGCAACACGCGGCGGCCGTCGGCCACTGCGCAGACGCCGCCGGTCGACCGCATGCGCAACACGCCGCGCGCGGCGGTGGTGGCCCGCTTCTCGACGAGCACGCCGCCCAGCACGTCGGCCCGCCCGGCGGCCTGCAGCACCGAGCTCGATGACGACGAGGCAGATGATGACGACGACGACGACGACACGCCGCCGAAGCGGTTGCCGTAGACGTCGCCGAGGG
>JBKJNL010000567.1:0-8049 GCA_046593615.1 Myxococcota bacterium
GGGGTGGAGGTCGACCGCGATCTCGGCGGGCGCATCGGGCGCTCGCACCGGTCCGGCGCTGAGGGCCCGCTCGGAGCCCGACGCGCTGGAGAAGTCGTCATGTTCATCATCAGCGTCGCCGCCGGCCCCGTCGTCATCGTCGATCGCGGGGTCGCCGGCATGGTCGGAGACGTCGTCGGCGTCGTCGGCGTTGGCGTCGTCGTTGGCGTCGGCGTTGGCGTGGTCTTCGTCCCCGGCGTCGTCGCTGCCCAGCTCGCTGCCGTCGTCGTCGGCTTGCTCATCGACTCGCTCAGCGGCGGCCTGTTCCTGGCCGTCTTCGTCGCTGCCCTCGGCGCGGGCTTCGCCGCCGCGGTCGGCGACGTGGTTGACGCTGTCGCTGTCGCCGTCGCCAAACGAGACGAGGCTGAGGGTGCCGTCCTCGGCGACGGTGACCGTCCCCTCGAAGCTGCCGGCGGCGCAGGCGGCGGCGGCGGGATCGGGCCGGCAGGGGTCGCTGTCGTCTACGTCGTCGCCGACGATGACGCCGTCGCCGTCGCCGTCGACCGGCGCGTCGGCCGGCTCGTCGCCGGCCGCGGCGCGCCCGCTGGGGAGGGCGACCGCAGCGAGAGAGAGGGCGAGGAGGGCGTACATCGATCGCATGGGACTCCGCGGAAGTGGGGCTTCCCGGAGAGCGGCAGTTGCGCCACCGACTTGAGCGATCCGCGGTTCATCGACGGATCGGAACGGAACGGACGGTTCAGGCCGCGACCTGTGTCGGGCCGCGCTGCGCGGCGGACCCCGGCCCCGTTCGGCGCAGGCACGAGTCATCCGCCGGCAACGCAACCCCTGCAGGCCCGCGCGCAGCGAGCCGCGAGCCGCTCAGTTGGTCGCGTCCTTGATGGCGTCTTTCACATTCTCGGCCCCGTCCTGAAGCTTCTCGGCGGGACGGTTGTTCATCGCGTCGTCGATCTTCCCGCCGACGGTCTCCTTCGGGCAGGCGGCGAAGCCGAGCGAGGTGACGGCCAGGAGGACGAGGGCTGCTTTGTTGTTCATGCCCCCCGTTTAGCAACGATGCCGGTTCTGCACGTCCTGTTTCGTCGAGCCCGACAGGGTCACCGGGCGGCCATGGGTCGGAGTGACCTGCGACGGCGATCACGGCGGTGACGGTGACGACCGCGCGGCCCCGCGGCGCGGATCAGCGGCGGCGGGCGCCCAGCCGCTCGGCCTCGGCCAACCACGAGGCCCGCTGGGCGTCCGTCGACGAGCGAACGATGCCAAAGGCGGTGCCCCGGATCGGCGACACCCCGCAGTAGCCGAGGGTCACCCACTTCAAGGCGTTCCACGACGGCCGGCCCGCGAGCCACCAGAGCAGGCGCGGCGTGTCGAGGGTGTAGAGGACGCGAGCCGAGCGACCGGTGAGCAGCTTCTCCCAGCGAAAGGGACTGTCGGTCTTCTTGAAGAAGAAGCCCGGCAACAAGATGCGATCAAAGAAGCCCTTCATGATCGCCGGGTACGAGCCCCACCACACCGGGTGGACGACGACGATGTGCTCGGCCCAACGCAGGAGCTCGATGGCCGCCAGCAGGTCGGGCTCGAGCTCGGTGCGTTGGCGGTAGCCGTGGGCAAGGTTGGGATTGAACTCGAGGTCGCGGATGATGACCTCGCGCACCTCGGCGCCCGAGGCCCGCGCGCCGCGCCGGTAGGCCTCTCGCAACGCCGACACGAAGCTCGCGGCGTCGGGGTGGCCGTCGATGATCACGATGCGGTTGCGGTCGTTCACCGGGCCTCCAGCGCGCACGCTAGCGCGGGTGCTGGCGTCGCCGGCGCGTGTAAGCTGCCCGCGTGAAACCCAGCGAAATCGAACGGCGCGTTCTTCACCTGTGGACGAGCACCAACGTGCCGCTCACCCTCGCCAACGTGCAGGCCTACACCGGCGCGTCGCGCGCCGAGGTGAGCAAGGTCTTTGATGCGATGGCCAGCGCCGGCGCCGTCGAGCTCGACAGCGACGACGACGGCAACCTCTTCTACACCGTGGGCGGCGCGGCCCGCATTCCGCGCGGGGCCACCACCGTCGGCGAGGTGATGAAGCTCGAAGCGCTGCGCAGCGAGGTCGCGGGCCCGACCGGCAGGAACAGCCGCGCCCTCGCGCTGCACGACGGCAACCCCGGCGACAAGAGCGTCGTCGTCTCGGGCTTGCTGGCGTTCTTCCTCGGCCCGCTCGGCCTGCTGTACGCCGCCCCCTTTGTCGAGGCCGTGGTGCCCATCGCCGTGCTCATTGCCTTGGGCATGGTGCTGCCCCCGGCTCTCTTGTCTTCGATTGTCGGCGTGCTCTTGCCGGCCTTTGGCGTCGCCGGCGCCGTCTACGCCGTGCGCCACAACAAGAATGGCCGGCGCACGTCGCTGCTGCCGGCGCCGAAGAAACAGAAGCAGCTGCGCTGAGCCCTGCTCGAGAACGCGGAAACCGCGGTGACGGCTGCTCTCTCTCTCTCTCTCTCTCTCTCTCTCTCTAAGGCCCGACGCAGATGCGCACGGTCTCGACGTCGCCTTGCGGGGCGCCGGCCTCGGTGACGCCCCACGAGACCGCAAAGGCCCCGCCCCCGCCGTCGAGGGTCGGCGCGAAGCCGCCGGCGAGGCCGGCGCGCAGCTGCTGCGGAGACCCCGCCGTGAGGTCGCCGGCCAGGCGGCGCGAGCGCAAGGCAAAGGCGCCGTCGACGGTGGCGAAGTAGACGACGACCGCGCCGTCGCCGGCGCCGACGATGGCCGGCAGCTGGGCCTGTTCGACGGCGTCGGTCAGCACGCGGGCGGCGACCACCACCGTGCCGTCGTCGTCGAGGGCGGCGCCGACCAGCTGGCTCTGCCCCTCGGCGGGCGACTCTTGCCAGACGACGACGTAGCCGACGTCGTTGATGGCGATGACGGCTGATGTGCCGGCGGGGCGACCGGTCGACAGCACGCGCTCGACGAGGCCGTCGCCGTTCTGGTTGGCGCGGGCGAAGCGCACGTCGCCGACCGCGCCGCTCGGGGCCGTGGTGTAGGCGAAGCCGAGCTCGCCGACACGGCGGCTGGCGGCGACGTCGACGCCGCCAAAGAAGCCGCTGGCGACGACCTCATTGCCGATGCTGGCGCCGTCGCCGTCGGCGTCGACGGAGTCGAACACCACGCGATCGATCTCCGAGCCGGGCTCGATGACCGCGGCAAAGAAGCGCGCGCCATTCCAGTCGAGGCGCGCCGGAAAGCGGATGAACGCCGCCGACAACGACGTCACCATCGAGCGCAGCCCGCCCACCTGGATGCCGTCGGCGGTGACGGCGGTGAACGAGATGCCGCCGCCGATGACCTCGTCGCGGTCGACGATGACGCCGTAGCGCTGCTGCTCGGGCGCATAGGCGATGTCGCGCGCGCTCGACGACACCGGGCTGTCGTCGGCGGTGGCGGGCGTGCCGTCGGTCAGCTGCACCGGTGCGGCGCGGGGCGCGCCGTCGGGACCGATGCGGGTGAAGAACACCTCGGTGCGCGCCAGCACCGGGCTCTCGAAGATCACGCCGACCTCGTCGTCAGCGGCGTTGTAGGCGATGCGCGGCGCCGCGGCGTTTTCGGCCCCCACCCGCGGCGCGACCTCGGTGCAGCTGGCCGCGACCTCGCAGACGCCCGCGACGCAGGCGGCGCCGTCGTCGCATTCTTTGGCGTCGCCCTGGCAGACGCCGGCGGTGCAGCGGTCGTCGACGGTGCAGGCGTCGCCGTCGCCGCAGGCGTCGCCGTCGTCGACGTCGTCGCAGCCTTGCTCGACCTCGGCCGGCGGGCGGGGCACGCAGACGTTGTCCTGGCGGCCGTCGACGCGCACGCAGACGAACGCGCCGCAGTCGCCGCTGTCGAGGCAGGGGCGGCCGGGCAGGTCCTCGGCCTCGATGGGGCAGCCGGTGAGCAGGGCGACGGCGGCCAACGCCAGCGCCCCTCTCGTGCTCAAGGTCATCGACGACCTCAGCAACGACGTCAGCAACGACATCAGCGACGACGTCAGCGACGACATGAGCGACGACGTCAGCAAAGGCAGGGGAGGCGCGCGCCGGATCATTCTTCGCTCCCGGCGACCAGCCAGGCGACGCCGCCGCCGATGGCGCCGAGGCCGGCGGCCGTGAGCACAACGCCCGTCCAGGCCAGGCCGACACCGACGTTGTTCCACAAGAGGCGGGCTTCCTCGACGTCGCGGTAGCCGTCGGCCAGGGCGGCCAGCTCGACGTCTTTGTCTTGCTCGAAGCGGCGCGAGGTCTCGAGCAGGGCCTCGCGTCTGGTCTCGTGGTTGTTCCACAGCACGCTGGCCACCACCGCCAGGGTCACGCCGCCGACGACGGCGACGCCGCCGGCGCCGGTCACGAGCGCCGGCGCGAGCAGCGAGCGCTCTTGCGGCAGGAAGTCGGCGACCAGCTCGTCGACGGCCGGCTCGAGCTTCGCCGGCAGCTCTTCGAGGCTGTGGGCTTCGACGGTGGCCCGGCCGTGGGCCCGGCCGGTGCGGGCGTCGAACAGGCTCAGGTTGACGACGATGAGCGAGCCCAGGCGGCCGGCGAAGCCCGAGACCACGAGGCGGGCGTCGAGGGCGCCGGCGATCTCGGCGAGGCACGATTCGTCGCCGCTGCAGCCGGCGATCTGCTTGTCGCCTTCGAGCTGCATCAAGCCGCGAATGTCATCACCGGACATGACCGGCAGGCCCCGACGCTTGAGGTTTCTGGCCACCAGGGCGGTGATGGCCCGCCGGCTCTCGTCGTCGACGTCGCCGCCGAGGTCGAGCACCAGCACGCGGTTGTCGGTCTCGGGCTCGGGCTCGGGCGCGACGTCTCGCGGCGACAGCGCCAGCAGCAGCAGCAGGGACGCAAACGACATCGCGGCGGTTTCGTCGTCGGCGCCTGATTGTGCAACCACGCCAGCGGGGCGCGAGGGGCGACAGGGATCACGCGCGAGCAGCCACGGCGCGGGCGACCGACATCGTCGCAAGCCATCGTCGCAGGCCATCGTCACAGACCATCGCCACAGACCATCGTTGAAGCCGGCCCGTTCTATGGTCGCAGCATGAAGCGCGGCAACAAGCTCGTCCTCGTCAGCTGCGTCGTGCCGCTGCTGCTCGTCGCCTTTGGCATCAGCCGGACGGTGTGCATCAGCGCCTGGTTGCGCTTCGGTGTGGTCGTCGACCAATGCCCCGACGGCGACGTCCACGTCGGCATGACCGTCGATGCCCACGACCTCCGCCGCGGTGCCCCCGCCGCGCTGCTGACCGGGGCCTCGCTGCTCTACGCGGTCAAAGGCGGCGTCGATGTGCACAGCGCGCGCCTCAAGACCAACGACGACCTCGAGGTCTCGTATGCCCGCACCGACCAGCTCGAAGAGGCCGGCGCGTTGAAGCCCCTCGTCGTCGACACCAGCCACGTCGACGACCTCGGCGCGCCGCTCATCACCCTGCCCGCCGACATGAAGGACGGCGACTACACGTTGCGGGTCAAGGCCACGACCCGCGCCGGTGACGTCGTCGTCGACGCGCCGCTGCCGGTCTTTGCGCCAGCCCGCGTGCACCTCATCACCGATCGCCCGCTTTACGAGCCGGGGCACACCGTGAAGTTCCGGGCGGTGCTGTTGCGGGCCCGCGATCTGGTCCCCCTCGATGGCCGCCCCGGCACATGGACCGTCACCGACGCCAACAACGTCGTCGTGCTGGAGGAGCGGGCCGCGGCCGGCGACTTCGGCATCGCCGAAGGCGAGCTGCCCCTCGACAAGTCGTCGCCCATCGGCACCTGGCACGTGCGCTACCAGAGCGGCGACGCATTCGACGACGTCACCGTCGAGGTCAAACCCTTCGAGCTGCCGCGCTTCACCGTCGAGGTCTCGTCGGCGCGGCCGTTCTACCGGGCCCGGCAAGAGCCTCGCCTGCGCGTCAAGGTGGCCTCGGCCGCGGGCGTGCCGCAGAGCGCGGCCTTGAACCTCACCTGGGACGTCGACGGCGCCTGGCAGCCGCCGCCGGAGTGGTTGTCGTCGTTGCCGGCGACGGCCCGCACCGATCGCAGCGGCGCCTTTGACGTCGCGCTGCCCGCCGTGCCCACCGACCTCGTCGGCAAGGCCCGCGTCGTGGCCACCGTGCGGGCCACCGACGGCACCGGCGACCAAGAGACCGGCGTCGGCACCGTGCTGCTCGCCGAAGACGCCATCGACGTCGACATCGTCACCGAGCTGCCGCGCAGCGACGGCACGCCGGGCCTGGTCGCCGGCGTCAACAACCGCGCCTATTTGCGGGCCACCACCGCCGCCGGCGCGCCCCTGGCCGGCGTCAGCCTGACCGTGAAGCGCGCCTGGGAGCGCGCCGACAAAGGCATCGTCACCGTCACCGACGAAGACGGCGTGGCCGCCCTGCAAATCGATCCGGGACCGGCCGTCAACATCGTCGTGCCCGCCGTGCCGGTGCGCCTGCCGCCGCCGCTGCCGCCCGTGCAGCGCACCGGCTTGAACGAGCTGTTGCGCGGCGACGCTGCCCTCGCCGACGTCGTCGCCATCGACGCCTGGAACGCCGTCGTCTCCCGCTGCGGCCGCTTCGCCGGTGATGGCTCGAACGCCGGCGCCAGCGTGGCCGTCGACGCCATGGTCGAGCCCACAGGCCGGGTCTCGCAGGTGTCGTTCAACGACGACGCCGGCGCCTGCATTGCCGGCGGGCTGCGCGGGCGCAGCCTGCCGGCCGGCGGGCAGCGGCTGTTCCAGCTCACGTGGCAGCTGCGCCCGTCGCTGGCCCGGCTCACCGTCGACGACGTCGGGCGCCAGGGCGTGCCCCAGGCGCTGCAGGCCTCGCTGGCCCGCACGCTGCTCGACGCGCGCGAGTGCCTCGGGCGCTTCACGCAGTCGGTGTCGCTGCCGCGACTCTTGCTGTGGGAGCTCGACGGAGGCCGCTTCTCGGCCCGCTTCGCCGGTGATCCGCAGCGGGCCAGCGCCTCCCTCGACGGCGGCCGCGCGGCCTGCGTCGAGCAGAAGCTGTCGTCGTGGGCGGCACGGGCGCCGAAGATCGACGGCGCGGTGCCTGACGAGAGCGTGCTGTTCGGCGTGCTGCGCTTCGCCGTCGACCCCGTCGTTGATCCGCGGGCCGCGGGCCGGGTCGGTCCGACGACGATGCTCGGCTACGAGCTGTTGGTGAGCGCCCGCGCCGAAGACAGCGCCCCGGACAGCGGCGAAAAGTCGGTGGGCCGTGGCGAAGTCGTCGGCGACACCCGCCTGCGCGTGGTGCCCGGCGACGTGCCCGTGCTGCGCCTGCGGCCGAGCAAGGTCATCGCCGCCGCGGGCGACACCGTCGTCGTCGACCTGCTGCGCGGGCCGGGCTTCTCCGGCGAGCTGCCCGAAAAGCTGTGGCTCAACCATGTGAACGGCGGCATCGAAGCCGTCGTCGACCAGAAGAAAAAGACGGCGACGTGGCAGCTGCCGGCCGACCGCGACGGCTGGTACGAGGTCCGCGAAGGTGTCGCGGTGGCCCGCATCTTTGTGCCCCGCGAGCGGGCCCTGCGTGTCGACGTCAAAGCCGATCAAGCCAGCTACCGCCCCGGCCAGATGGCGAAGCTGGCCATCACGACCAGCGAGCGCGATCGGGGCGTGCCGGCCGCCGTCGGCCTCGTCGGCGTCGACGCCACGCTGGCCCAGCTGGCGCCCCTGCCCGGGGCCGACGCCATGGAGCGCCTCGAGCCCACCGTCGTCATGAGCCGCCCGGCGTTCAACGTCTTTGACGCCACCGCCCTCGCCCTCGGCCGCGTGCGCGGCCAGCACGCCGCCGCGGCCACGGTGTTGCTGGTGCAGCAGCTGCCGGTGCCCGCCGAGATCGACGTCAGCACCCGCGCCAGCGGCAGCACCGCGTTCGATCCGCTGGCGCCTCTCACCGATCGTTTCTTCACGGCCCTCGAGGGCCTCTACGTCGAGGTGCGGCGCTTCGAGCACAGCGCGCCGCCCGACGAGAAGCTCACCCCGCAAAAGATGGAGCAGCTGTGGGACGACGCCCTCGACGCCGCCCGCGCCAAAGGCTCCGTCGTCACCGACGCCTTTGGCCGGCGCCTCGCGCTC
>JBKJNL010000037.1:0-3254 GCA_046593615.1 Myxococcota bacterium
CCGGCGAGGGCCCGCTGCGCCGCGTGCATGCCGCCGCCGACGACAAAGATGGGCGCCACCGTCGACGCCGACACGCCGGTGCCCGCGAGCTCCATCCGCAACGAGGTCGTCGTCGCCAACAACGCCGCCTTTGTCGCGGCGTAGACGGCGGCATTCGGCAAGCCGACGCTGGCGACGGAGCCGACCGCGACGAGGTGTCCGCGCCGCGCCGCGCGCATGGCGGGCAGCGCCGCGCGAAACAGCAGCAGGCCGGCGGTGAGGTTCAAGGCCACGGTGGCCACGATGGCGTCGGCGTCGGCGCCGTCGAAGTCGCCCGCGTCGTCGGTGGCGGCGTTGTGGATGACGACGTCGATCGATCCCAGCAAGCGCATCGTCTCGGCGACGACGACGGCCGGCGCGCGCGCGTCGCACAGGTCGGCGCTCACGCCAAAGGCGCGGGCGCCGGATCGACGAAGTTGCTCGAGCTGGGCGGCGAGCCGCTCGGGCGGCGCGCGCGACACGATGACGACGTCGACGCCCTCGTCGACCAGCTGCTGGGCGATGGCCGCACCGATGAAGCCGGTTCCGCCCGTCAAGAGCGCGGTCCTGGGCGCGAAGCGCTTGCGGGCGAAGTGCAGCCAGTGCTTGCTCATCGCCGTCTCGCGGCAGCCGAAGCCACCCGCGCCCGCGCGAGCGCAAAGAGCCCGCAACAGGGGCCCGGCTGAAACAACGACGCCGGGCCGCCGAGCACGCGCTCGACGTCGCTGGCGACGACGACCTCTTCAACGACGAGGCCGTGCTCGCGCAGCGTCGCGGGCAGCGCGTGTTCGTCATAGGCGCAGCGGTAGGGCTCGCCCCGCCGCGCGACGTAGCGCAGGTGGCGGGCGCCCCCGTCCACCGACGACGGTCGCTGCAACGCCTCGGCGCGCAGGCAGTCCCACAGCAGCGCGGAGCGGGGCGCGAAGTCGCCGACCGCGGCGATGACCGCGGCCGTGGTCGCCGGCTCGAGGTACATCGACACGCCTTCGAACAAGAAGCAGGTGCGCCGCTCGCGCGCGACGCCGACGGCTTGCAACGCGCGGAGATCGGGCGTCGCGGCCAGGTCGAAGGGCACGTAGTTGATGTGGGCCGGCACGGTGCCGAGCGCGCGCAACAGGCGCGCGCGCTTTGCCGCCTGCGTGTCGGGGTGGTCGACCTCGAAGACCGCGACGCCGTCGAGGGCGTTGGCGAAGCGCAGCGCGCGCGTGTCGTAGCCGGCGCCGACGATGACGAGCTGCTCGGGGCGATCAGGGCCCTGCAGCTCGGCGTGCAGCCAACGATCGAGGATGCGCGTGCGCGCGTTCTGCCAGGCGTGCAGCCCGGGGAAGGCCAGGCTCGACACCCACGTCAGCACCGCGCGCACCGGCGGCACAGCGATGGCCGCGCGCCAGAGCGCCGGGATCAACCGGTCGACGATGTCGTCGTCGTTGCGCACCGGGCTGACCTCGCGGTGCCCGGCCGCGCGAAAGATGGCCACGCTGTCGGCCGTCGCGCTCGCACGGCCGCGCCTCACGTGAACAGCCCGGCCGGATGTTCCAGCAGGTCGGCGAACAGCTCCGAGGCCCGCGACATCTCGATGCCGTCGACGAGGAAGTGGTCGTAGAGGATGCCGACCGTCATGATTTCCCGCGGCATGACGACGTCGCCGACGTAGCGCGGCAGCTTGCGGATCGTGCCGGGGATGAAGCCGACGCCGGTGTTGGCGTTGGCGGCGCCGCCGACGTTGTGGCCGTTGAGCGTCACCAGCGACGACAGCCCGTAGGTACCAAACGTCTTGAGGTAGGCAGCGGGGCTCGAGCGCGCAAAGAAGCTGAACAGGCTGAGCACAAACCGCGGCAGTCGATCGAGACGCGAGAGGTTCTGCATCGCGGGGAGGTCGGCCAGCGGCGTCTCCTTGTGAAAGCGGATGACGGCGTCGATCTCTTCGAGCGTCAGCGTGTTGGCCGCGCGCAAGACCACCGGCAACAGCAGCGGGCTGTCGCGGCGCGACGCGCCGGGGGCGCGCCGGGCGACGATCAGGTTGCAGTCGATCTGGTCGAACTGAACGACCCGCTGGCGCCCGAAGAACGACGTGAACACGTGGCGATTCAACGACGGGTGGCGCTCGAGCACGCGGGCCGAGGCCCGCACGAGGCACGACGTGAAGCTGATGGCGCGCCCGGAACGCCGCTCTTCGCGCAGACGCCGGCGCACATCGGTGACGTCGACCTCGATGACGCCGGTGACGCCGCCGTGAAACCGACGCGCGCGCGTCAGCATGTCGATGATCATCGCCCGGGTCCGGTCGATCGGCACGTCGACGAAGCCCGAGCGCGCGGAGCCGGGCCCGAGCGGCCCTGGAGCAGGCGACCGGGACGAGAGAGCCTTTGACGTCACAACGTTCCTTCATCGGCGAGCGGTCGCCGCGCGCGATCTTCGCGCAGCAGGTCTCTGAACAACCCCATCGCCAGCACCTCGCTCGTGCCCTCGTAGATGGTGGTCGGGCGCGCATCGCGAAAGCGCTTCTCGGCAAAGAAGCGCGCATCGATGCCGCGCCAACCGGCGAGCTGCACCACCGCCGCCGTCACGCGTTGCGCGAGGTCCGAGCCCAGCAGCTTGAGGGCGCCGAGCTCGCGGCCGGGCGATGCGCCCCGGTCGAGCGCCGACGTCGTGACCGCCAGCAGATGCTCGAGACCGATGACCTCGGCGAGCAGACGGCCGAGCGTGACCTGCACGTGCGACTCGTCGATCAGGCGCCGCCCGCCGTGGATCTCGCGCTCTTCGAGCCACGGGAGCACGTCGTCATAGGCGCCGACGCACAGGCCGAGGCAGACGACGCCGCCGCCGACGCGCATGTTGTCGAGCGAGTCGCGCAGCACCGGCACGCCGCCGCCGACGGGGCCGATGACGTTTTCGTCGTCGACAAAGACGCCGTCGAAGTCGACGTCGGGGGTGGTCACGCAGCGAAACCCGATCTTGGGGGTGTTCTGCGAGACCGAGACGCCGGGGCCGCGCGGGATGGCAAAGATCGTCGGGCCGAGTCGCTCACCGGCATCCCAGGCGTCGGCCAACACGAGAAACAGCGACGAGACGGTGCCGTTGCCGGTCATGACCTTGGCGCCGGTGACGACGAAGCCGCCCGCCCGGCGCTCGGCGCGCGTCTTTGTGGCGATGAGGTCGGAGCCGCTCGAATCGGGCTCGGTCATGCACCAGCTCGCGCTGCCGCGGGCGGCGAGCAGCCCGCCGACGAGGCGACG
>JBKJNL010000540.1:0-2848 GCA_046593615.1 Myxococcota bacterium
GCCGCGTCGGGCAGCGCCGCGTCGGGCAGCGCCGCGTCGGGCAGCGCCGCGTCGGGCAGCGGCCGCTTCGGCCCGCGCACCTACCAAAACGGCGACAACGCCATCGTCGTCGACGCCCGCGGCGACGTCTTTGCCGTGCGCCTGCCCGGCAACCCCGATGACGCCGGCGTCCAGGCCGTGGTCGGCGCGCTGCTGCAGAAGGTCGTCGGCGTTGGCGGCGTGACCGTCACCCGCAGCTGGACCCTGCAGCGGCACGGCCTCGTCGCCGTCTCCGTCTCCGGCGCCCTCGACGACACGCAGCTGCTGGCCCTCGCCGACCTCGTCGAGCGCAGCGCCGGCGGTCACCTGTGGCCGGCCCTGACCCGCCCCGGCACCCAGACCGACAACCGCGCCTTTGCCGACGACCGCCTCTTGCTCGTCGCCGCCCCCGGCGCGCTCGACGCGCTGTTGCAAAAGGTGCTGCCGCTCTCGGGCGGCGTGCTCGTGAGCCGCTCGGCGCGCCTGGCCGACACCGCCGTCGTCGCTGTCGGTGCCGCCTACGGCTTCGACGCGGTCGAGGCTTCGCGCGCGCTGTCGCAGCTGCCCGGCGTCGTCTCGGCCGAGCCGAACCTCTATCGCGAGCTGGCCACCACCGCCGTCGTCAACGACCCGCTGTTCCCCGAGCAGTGGCACCTGTCGCGCAGCTCCGGCCAGAACGTGCCGGGTGAAGGCACCATCCACGCCGACCTGGCCTGGGACATCACCAAGGGCGACCCCGACGTCGTCGTCGCCGTCTTTGACTCGGGCACCGACTGGAACCATCCCGACCTCGTCGACAACGTCCGGCAGGACTTGATGTTCGACGCCTCCGACGACGGCGACAACGACCCGAGCCCCGAGTGCGAGCAGAGCCAGGACGGCATCGACGTCTCGCCGCTGTGCGGGGCGAACGCGCCGTTTCGCGAGAGCCACGGCACCGCGGTCTCCGGCACCATCGCCGCCGTCGGCGACAACGACCTCGGCCTCGCCGGCGTGTGCCCGCGCTGCTCGCTCGCACCGGTGCGCCTGCTGGGTGCGGCCACGCAAGACGCGCTGACCATCGGCGAGTCGTTCGCCCGCAGCTGCGACCCGACCAATGACGGCAGCGGACAAGGCGCGTGGGTCATCAACAACTCGTGGGGTCCGGGCTTCTCGTTGTTCTTTCCGTTGAGCCAGGCCGAGCGCGACGCGTTCGACCTGTGCCGCGACGTCGGCCGCGGCGGCAAGGGCACGCTCATCATCTTTGCCGCCGGCAACGACACCGCCAACGTCGCCGCCGACGCCTACGCCAAGCACCCCTACGTCGTCGGCGTCGCGGCCTCGACGAACCTCGACGACTGGGCGGCCTACTCGAACTACGGCGCCGAGATCGACGTGGCCGCGCCCTCCCTCGGCGGCACCGTCGCCGAAGACAACTTCGGCATCGTCACGACCGACGTGCGCGGCGACGAGGGCTACAGCATCAGCGGCAACGCCGACGGCACCGACTTCGACACCGACTACACGCCGACCTTTTCGGGCACGTCGGCGGCTTCGCCGGTGGTCGCGGGCCTGGCGGGCTTGATCATGTCGGCCAACCCCGACCTGTCCGCCGAGCAGGTGCGGCTGATCATGACGGCGACGGCCGACAAGATCCGCGCCGACAAGGTCCCGTGGGAGCGCTTCTTCGGCCAAGACCTCGAGGCCTTGTTCGACTACGACGCCGAGGGCCACTCCATCGCCTTTGGCTACGGCCGCATCAACGCCGCCAGCGCCGTCTCCCTCGCCGTCGACCCCGCCGCCCTGCTGGCGACCCTCGGCACCGCCGGCGCCCGCTGCGACACGTTTGACGGGGGCAACGGCGCCGGCGGCATCGAGCAGGGCGGCTGCCCGATCTGCTCGGCCGAAGGCACCTGCCTCACGGCCTGCGCCACCCAGTCCGACTGCGTCGACGGCAGCGTCTGCAACACCACGCTCGGGGCCTGCGAGCTGCCGCGCGTCGGCCACACCGCGTTCCTCGAGCCCTGCAACGCCGACTGCACGTACTGCGTCGGCACCCTCGACACGCAGTTCCAGAACGCCAGCATCTGCAGCCAGGAGTGCACCACCGACGCCTCCTGCGATCCGCGCTGCGCGCCCGACGCCGGCGGCGTGATCGACGCCGAGTGCACGACGGATTCGTTCGACTGCCGCCCGATCACCGACGACCCCGACGGACCGGCCATCTGCGCCGTCGGCTCCCCCAACAGCGGCGGCCCCGCCGACTTCGGCGCCTGCCCCTTCAACGCCTTTGCCGGCGTGCCGACGCTGGTGCTCTCGGAAGAAGGCAAAGAGCTGTGCGGCGAGAGCTGCTTCGGCGACGGACCCGGCGCCTGCCCCTATGGCTTCCACTGCGCCGACGCGACCTGCGTCTGCAGCCGCGAGGGCCAAAACGGCGACTGCCGCGAGCTGACCTGCGCCGAAGCCGCCGCCGGCCAGGGCGACCTGCCGTTGTGCGTTCCCGACCCCGGCCACGCCGACGTCTGCAAGGGCGACCTCGACTGCCAGCGCGGCGACTACTGCTTCACCGCCGACGGCGCCTCGGCCGGCGTGTGCCGCTACGACGACCGCGCGGGCTGCGACATGTGCCAGGCCTGCAACAGCAGCGACGAGTGCGGCGGCCGCGCCGTGTGCATGCCCAGCCAGAACGTCGACACCGGCGTCTGCACCGTCGCCTGCGACGACGGCGAAGCCTGCCCCGACGGCAGCACCTGCCGCACGGTCACGGCGCCGATCTTCGGACGTCTGCGCCTGGTGCAGGCCTGCCTCGGCGACGGCGGCGACGCAGCCGACACCGCGACCACGCCGCAAG
>JBKJNL010000351.1:0-8345 GCA_046593615.1 Myxococcota bacterium
TGAGCACCCGGCCGACGACACGCAGCTGCCGAACCGCGGTCTGCAGGTCAGCGCCGGCGCCTCGTCGTATCTGGCCATCGACCAGAGCGACGACCTCTACTTCTCGGGTCTCGTGAATGACAACTACGTGGTGAAGCTCACCTGCGGCCGCTGAGCCCGTGACCTGAACACCCCTGAAAGCGCCGGTTTCGCCGGCGCTTTCTTATTGTGGGCTCGTCGATTCTGGTGGCGATGTCGTTCGTTTCACCGTGTCGTGGTGCGTCATCCTTCGACGATTATTTTTGCCATCCAACACGGCGATGCCGGGGTCGGCGGGCCAGCAATGGCGACGGGCTCGACGATCGTTCAGCGGTCTTCGCCCTCTGTGCGCGTCTCTGCGTGCGTCGCTGGCGGCAGGCCCCCCCGCGGATCGTGCCGGCGCGCCGCGGCCGGGATGCCACCGTGGACCTCGTCGTCGCGCAAGCTCCCGCGCAGCCACAAGGTGCGATCGACCATCAGCCGGAACACCGCCAGCAACGCCGCTTCGACGGCGACGCCGCGGTCGCCTTCGAGGATGCCGAACGCGGCGGCGATGGCTTCGAGGGTGGCGAGGCCGTGGTCGCGGCCTTCGGTGCGCAGCCGATACGTCGTCGCCAATCCCCCCTCGCCGGCGGGGGGCAGGGTCACGCATGGCAACGACGACAACCCCGGCGTGCGCGCGCGCAGCTTGCGCGCCTGGCGCCACGTGCCGTCGGGGACGACGAGGGTGCACGGTCCGTCGGCGGCGGTGAGCACGCGGGCGTCATCGGCGGGAAACAGCAACAGCGCCGGCGGCTCATCGGACGCGAGCGTGAGCACCGGCTCTTGCGTCGGTCCGACGGCGACGCGGCTGTTCTGCAAGCAGCGGGCGGCGAGCGCGCCGCTGTTGGTGGGCTTGTGGGCTTCGTCTTTGTGCAACAGCAGCAGCAGGCGTGACGACGTCGACAACGACGGCGTCTCTTGGCACAGGCACAGGGCCCGGTGCATGTGACAGGTCGGGCAGCGGGCCGCGGCGTTGTCGCGGCGGCTCATCGGCAGGCCCGGCGGATCGAGCCCCGTGACGTCGTCGTGGGCGCCGCGGAGACCTCACCCCCCACACCCCCTCTCCACAGGCGTTCGCCGAGCCTCACTGTGGAGAGGGGGAGGGGAATGGCTCCCGGATGGGGCTTGCAACGCCCGGCGGATTCAGTTTCAAACCTCCCGCCGCGCGGCGATTTCTCGACGTGGGACGCCTGAAAGAACGAACCCGCGACGCCCTGCGGGCACGCTCGACGGCCATTCCCCTCCCCCTCTCCACAGCGAGTCTGCGAGCGCCTGTGGAGAGGGGGTCGGGGGGGTGAGCTCTCCTGCGACCCCGCGTGGCGCATCACTGCACCTGCAGGAAGCCGCCCAGATAAAGCTCGTGCAACAGCGCGATGCCGGCGGCGTCGACGTCGGCGGGCAACGGCAACGGCACGCTGCGGATGTCGGCGAGAGTCGCCAGCGGCGCGCGCCACGTCGGGGCCAGCAGGTGCTCTTCGCCGTTGATGAACAAGCGCGGGCCGGCCGCGGTGTCGCGAAACAGCATGCGGCTCTTTCTCACGAGCATCAGGCGTCCGCTCTTCAAGCCCTTGGCGCGCTCGGCCTCTGTGCCGCGCAATCGGGTGGCAAAGGCCTCGGGCGACAACGGCTTGTTCGGCGCCGTGAACTCGACGCCTTCCTTTGGGCCCGTCAGCAGGCGGCCGGTGAAGCGGGCCACGCGCTCGCGATCCCAGCGCAGCTCGTCGAGGGCGCGCTCGACGCGGGCCACGGCGGCGTCGGTGAGCTCGGCGGGGTGTTGCTGCGTCGCCAGGTCGGGATCTTCGACGAGGCCCTCGGGCGTCGCTTCCTGCCCGAGATACGCAAGGAAGTTGTGCACCAGCTGCTCGTGCGTCGGCTGCGAGAAGCCGATCGACCACGTCATGCACTCGTCGTCTTTGCCCGTGCCCTTGCCTTTGCCGTCGCCGTCGCCGTCGCCCGCAACAGCGACGCCGAAGTGGCCGACGTTGGGCGGCAGGTAGAGCATGTCGCCAGGCGACAGCACCCACTCCTCGGTGGGGGTGAAGCGCTTCAACACCCGCGTGTCGGCGTCTTCGTGGACCTCGAGATCCCGGCTGTCGCTGATCTGCCAGCGACGTCGTCCGCTGCCCTGCAGCAAGAACACGTCGTAGAGATCGAAGTGCGGACCGACGGAGCCGCCAGGTCGGGCCCAGCTGACCATCAGGTCGTCGACGCGGGCGGTGGGGATGAAGTTGAATTTCTGCAGCAGGTCCCAGCCGGCGTCGAAGTGCTGCTCGATGCCTTGCACAAGCAACGTCCAGCGGTCGGCGGGCACGCGGGCGACGTCGATGCGCCCGAGCCCGGCTTCGTCGAGCTGCCAGCGCCGCGCGCCCGCCGAGGTGCCCCCTGAGTTGCCAGCCGCGGTGCCCGCCGAGGCGCTCGTCGAGACGGCGGCCTTTGGACCGGTGTCCTTGACGATGCGGGCCGCGACGTCGTCGCGGTTGGCGAGGCGGGCCAGGTCCGTGGGCGTCAAGAACCCCGTGAACCCCGGGATGGCCTGGCGCACCAGCAGCGGCTTCTTCTGCCAGTGCTCTGTCAAAAAAAGTTCAACCGAGAGGTCACCAAGCAGGCCCATCGAGCGACCCTACAGGCGACCCGCGTCGTCGTCAGCGGCCTCGTGATCGCGCCGAAGCACGCCGCCACCGCGCCGGGCAAAGGTGGTCGAAGCCCGTCGGAGCGGGCGAGCGCGAGCGTGCGGGTGTCGGGGGGATCGGGTCACCTGCCGGGAAAAGACGACAGGTGACCGCAATTCAAAACAAACTGGAGCTCAGCGAACCGGCTCGAGCGAGCGCTGGTGAACGCCCTTGAAGTCGGCGCTGCCACGGCAGGCTTCAGAATCTTTGCGGCGGAAGTGCGCCACGTGGTCAGGCGGATCAGCGTCGGACTTCTGCTTCACGATCCGCAGACGGCCGTGGCAATGGCGGCAGCGGATGTCGGTCGACACACCACCTTCGGGGATCGACGACGCAGATTTCACCATCCAACGAAGCTCACGCTTTCCGTCGACTTGAAACAGGGTCTTTCTCTCACATTCAAACATCAATGCGGCCATCTGTCCTCCTGCAACCCTCACCGACGACACTGGCGCAGGAATTCGAGCCCGGCCACTGCTATCGCCGCCGCTCGATCGCGTCCGCAGACGCCGCCGGCGCTCGCGGACAAGACGTCCGTGCGCTGCAGGTTCGATGCCCCGCCGGGCGCGAGAGCGCGAGAGCACGCGCGAGCACGCGAGAGCACGCGAGAGCACGCGAGAGCACGCGGGCCGCAAACTGCTGGCTCCGCTCCGCGCGCGTCCGACCTCTCCCGGCGACGGGCGTGCGGTCGACCGGGCACGTCGGAGCCGTCGTCGGAGCCGTCGTCGCCCACGTGCTGCCGCCGCGCTGGCACTGCGCTGCACCCGCGCTGCCACTGCGCTGCCACCGCGTTGCACAGCCGCGAGAAACGGATCGTCGAGAAGATCAAACGGTGCCGAGGATCGTTTTGGCGGTAAGGTGCGGCCGTTTTCGACCTTTGAGGTGCTGCTTGTCGCGTTCTCCGTCGTCTTCGCTCAAAAGCCTCGTCTCGCACTTCGGCCCGGTGGCCACGGCCTTTGGTGCCGCGCTGCTCGCCGTCGTCATCGCCGTCGGCTGCTCGACCGCCGGGGGCGCCGGCGGCGCGGCCAACGCCGGCTCGCGCGGCGAGAAGTTCTTCCTCACCAAGTGCAACGCCTGCCACCCCAACGGAGGCCAGGGCGCGGGGCCGCCCATCGACGTGAGCCTGGCGCCGTCGTTCCTCGAGCGCGGCAAGGCCTCGGGTCGCCACGGCGTGCCCGAAGCCGAATTCGATGGCTTGATCGGCTACATGAACCAGCGCTTCGGGGCCCCGGCGGGGGGCCCGGCGGTCGCCGTGGCCGGCGGTGGTGTCGCCGCACCCGTGGCCACGGTGCCGGTGGCGGTGGCGTCGTCGGGCGACCCGGCCCGCGGTGAGCGCTACTTCCAGGCGAAGTGCAACCGCTGCCACCCCAATGGCGGCCAGGGCGTGGGCCCCTCGACCCTCGGCAAGCCCCTGCCCGGCGTGCTCAAGGCGGCGGCCACCGGCGGTCGCCACGACGTACCCGCCGACGAATTCGACGGCGTCATCGCCTACCTGCAGCGCCTCGGCGGCGGCTCCGTTGCCCCGGTGGCGACCCAGCCCGCGGTGGCGACCCAGCCCCCGACGGCGACCCAGCCCCCGGCCAACATCGCCGCTGCCCCGTCGTCGGGCGACCCGGCACAGGGCGGCGGCTACTACCAGGCGAAGTGCAACAAGTGCCACCCCGGCGGCAACAAAGGCATCGGCCCGGCCGTCGCTGGCAAGTCGATCCCCGGCGTGCTCGTCGCCGGCGGAGCGGGCAAGCACGGCGTCGAAGGCGCGCAGTTCGAGAACCTGCTGGCCTATCTGACGACGCTGGGCGCGGTTCGAGCCGGTGGCGGCACCGTGGCCGCAGCCCCGGCGCAGACGCCGGTCGGCGGAGCGACGGCGCAACCGCAACCGCCGGCTGGCGGAGGCATCCCCAACAACGCCGGCATGGTGCCCTGCACCTGCGCCTGCCAGTGCCCGCCCGGCGCTCCGCCGAACGCCTTGCCGGCGGCGTGCATCTGCCAGTGCAGCTGCCCGCGCTGAGCTGCTGCTCCGGAGCGGAACAGCACGACGACGAAAACAGGGCGCGCTGCGCGCTGCTTTTCTTGCTGCGCCCTGCTTGCTTGCTGCGCCCTGCTTGCTTGCTGCGCTGGTCGGCGTCACCGAGGTGCGACGACAGCTCGATCGCTGATGTTTTGTCGCCGCCGGCGCCCGCACATCGCTAGGACCGGCCATGGGACATGAGCTCTCCTCGCTTGCTGAAGTCGCGCCCGTCCTGCGGGCCGCCAAAGTCATCGCCGTCCTGGGGTGTCACCCCGAGCCGAGCCGGCCCGCGCACTACGTGCCCGCCTACCTGTTCGGCATCGGCAAAAAGATCCTGCCGGTGAACCCGCGCTTCGTCGGCGAGACCTTGTTCGGCAATCCCGTCGTGGCCCGGCTCGACCAGCTCTCAGAAGCCGTCGACGTCGTCGATGTCTTTCGCCGATCGGCCGACCTTCTGCCCCACGTCGAGGAGATCCTGGCGATGAAGCCGTTGCCCAAGCTGGTGTGGCTGCAGTCGGGCATCGAAAACGACGACTTCTGCGCCGAGCTGCGGCAGGCCGGCATCGACGTCGTGCAAGACCGCTGCACACTCGCCGACGGCCGCGCCCTCGGCCTGTGATGCGTTGGGTTAGAACAGGTCCGTGATCGCTCCCCTCTGTCTCTCGTTGTTGGTCTTGGTCGCCGCCGGCCCTCCCCTCGAAGTGCGGAGGGTGCTGGTCCTCGACGTCGAAGCCGTCGGCGTCTCGGCCAACGACGCCGCCGCCGCCACCCGCCTCGTCGCCGCCGCCGCCTCCGAGGTCGAGGGCGTCGAGGTGGTCAGCGCCACCGACCTGCGGCGACTGGCGTCGCTCGAGGCCGAGAAGTCCGCCGCCGGCTGCAGCGACAACGACTGCCTGGCCGAGCTGGCCGGCGCGCTCGGCGCGCAGCTGGTGCTGTTCGGCTCGCTCAGCAAGCTCGGATCGACGACGACGGCGTCGCTGTCGCTCTACAACGCCGGCACCGGCAAGACCGAGCGGCGCTCGGTCGACGTCGGCGACATGGGCGCCATGCCCGCCGCCTTGCGCGAGCGCACCCGCGATCTGCTCGGGGGGTCCGGCGTGGGCGGGGTCACCCAGGGCGTCGTTGGCGCCGCCGAGCCCGCGAGCGCGGGCCCGCCTCTGGGGTGGATCGTGCTCGGCAGCGGTGCTGCCCTGGCCGCCGCCGGCGGGATCACAACGGGCGTCAGCGACGTCCTGCTCGGCGACCCCGCCCGCGACGGAGGCGACAAAGAGACCTGGCTGTGGGTCGGCCGCGGCGGCCTCGTCGGCGTCGGCCTCGGCGCCATCGTCGGCGTCACCGGCGCCGTCCTCGTCGTGGGAGGTGGAGAATGAAGACCGTCGTCGCCGCTGTCGTGTTGATCGCCAGCGCCGGGCTTGGGCTGCCCGCCTGCTACGTGCTCGGCCTGACGCCCCTGCCCTGCGAGAACGACGACGACTGCGTCGGCGCCGACGTGTGCAGCAGCAACGCCTGCCGCGCGGGTGGTGAAGGCGAAGGAGAGGAAGGCGAAGGAGAAGAAGGCGAAGGCGAAGAAGGCGAAGGCGAAGAAGGCGAAGGCGAAGAAGGCGAGGGCGAAGGCGAAGAAGGCGAAGGAGAAGGCGAAGGAGAAGGCGAGGGAGAAGGCGAGGGAGAAGGCGAAGGAGAAGCCGGCTGCGGCGATGGCGCCGTCATCGCCCCCGAGACGTGCGACGACAGCAACACGCTGGGTGGCGACGGTTGCAGCTCCCACTGCGAGGTCGAGGTCGACCGCTGCGGCATCAAGGTGCCGCCGTTCTTCGGAGACAGCGGCTCGAGTGTCGTCAGCCCGCTCACGGCAACGGCCGCGGCCATCAGGTGCTTCACGACCATCGCCGACGCCCAGGCCGCGGCAGCGACGGACTTCATGTACCTCGACGAAGGCATCTACACCGAGGCCACCTTTCCGGTGGTGACAGGCGTGGCGCTGGTGGGGGCCAGCGCCGCCCAGGTGACCCTCGGCGGCCCCCTGGTCACCACGCAGACCGTCCTCACCTTGCGCGCCGGGGCGACCCTGGTCGACGTCACCGTGGTGGGCGCCCGCGACGACAGCGGCGCCGACCTCGTCGAGATCGACTTCGGCGGCACCAGCACCGTCACGACCATCGTCGGTGCCGTCCTGCTGGGCACCGGCGACCTGATCTTCGTCAACGGCGGACCCGACGAGCTGGTCATCGACGACGTCCGCTTCGAGGCCGGCGACTCGACGACCCGGGGGGTCTTCAGCGGCAGCAGCACGACCTCGACGCTCATCAAGGTGAAGAACTCGTTCTTCAACCAGACCGACATCTCGCTGAACGCCAGCAACGGGCTCGTCTTTGACAACAACGACGTCAAGCTCGTGCAGAACTCGCTGAACAAGTTCGACCTCGGCAGCGGGCGCCTGGGATCGGTGACGGGCAATCGCTTCTTCGTCGACGGCGGCTCCTGCCAACGCGCGCTCGCCCTGGAAGACGGCCGCTTCACCCTCGATGGCAACGTCTTTGAAAACCTGCCGTGCGTCGCCATCGACATCAACGCGGCCGATGCCGCCGGGCATGCGGTGACGCTGCAGAACAACACTTTTGTCGGCAACCTTGGCGACGTCGAGCTCAACGCCTCGCTGTTGGTCGACGCGCTCACCGGCAACAGCTGGTCCTACGCCAACGCCTGCGACGGCATCGCGGTGACGGCCACCGGCGGCGAGGTCGCGGTCGCCACCGGCCAGACCTGCGGGCCCTGAGGTTCAGCGCGTGATGACGAACACCGCTTCGCGCAGGTCGGTGACGCCGGCGGCGACGAAGCGCGGGCCGGGCGCATCGCGGCACTCGTCGATCTGCTCGACCTTGCAGCCGCGGGGCTCGAAGAGGCTGCGGACGATGGTGTCGTCGACGGCGAAGGGCGGGCCGTCGAGCTTCTGTTGGTCGTAGACCAGGCCGATCAACAAGATGCGCCCGCCGGGCGCGAGCACCCGCAGCAGGCTGTCGACGTAGGCGGCGCGCATCGACGGCGGCAACGCGATGAGCGCGGCGCGGTCGTAGATGGCGTCGAACACGCCGCTGACGTCGACGTCGATGGCCAGGGCGTCGCCTTGCAAGATGCTCAGGCCGGGCGTGATGTGCAGCTGGTGGGCGCCCCGCGTCGTCGTGACCGGCCGCTGCTGCTGTTCGGCGAACAGCTGCTCGACGGCCGCCGGGGCCAGCTCGCTGCCGGTCACCTCGTGCCCCTGGTCGCGCAGCCAGGCCAGGTCGCGGGTCTTGCCGCACAACGGCACGTAGACGCGGCGGCCCGCGAACGACGACGACGACGACGACGACGACGGCGACGACGACGCGATGTGGCGGTGGTGCTTCACCAGCAGCGGGTGCGGCTCAGCCTGGTGGAATGCGATCTGCCCGGTCTGCCAGCGGTCCAACCAAAAGCGCGCGTCCATGCCGACGGCTATCACGGCGTCTGCGACATGTGCGCCGTCCAGGCCCTCGTCGTCACCGGAGTCACCGCACGTCACCGCACAGGGCCGCCCACGAACGATAGAACCGCCCCATGAAAATCGGTGTCATGGGAGCGGGGGCCGTCGG
>JBKJNL010000381.1:0-10139 GCA_046593615.1 Myxococcota bacterium
GATGTTGGCCGAGCTGATGCGCCTCAAGCACGGCGTCGCCGTCGCCGGCAGCCACGGCAAGACCACGACGACGTCGCTGGTGGCCGCGATCTTGAACGAGGGCAAGCTCGACCCCACCGTCATCATCGGCGGCAAGGTCAACCAGCTCGGCAGCAACGCCCAGGTCGGCCGCGGCGACACCCTCGTGGCCGAAGCCGACGAAAGCGACGGCTCGTTCTTGCGCCTGACGCCGACCATCGCCATGGTCACCAACCTCGATCTCGAGCACGTCGACCACTACACCGGCGGCCTGCCCGAGCTGTCGGCGGCGTTCCTGTCGTTCATCAACCGCGTGCCCTTCTACGGCCTCGCCGTGCTGTGCATCGACGCCGAGAACGTCCAGAACCTGCTGCCATCGGTCGAGCGACGCCACGTGACCTACGGACGATCGCGGCAGGCCGACTGGCAGGCCACCGACGTCGTGCTCGAGGGCCTGTCGTCGTTCTTCAAGGTGAAGAAGCGCGGTCATGAGATCGGCGACGTGCGCCTCAACCTGGTGGGTGAGCACAACGTCTTGAACTCGCTGGCCGCGATCGCGGTGGGTGACGAGCTGGGCCTCGACTTCGAGACCATGAAGACCGCGCTGGGCGCCTTCCAGGGCGTGCAGCGTCGCTTCACGCACAAGGGCGAGCACAACGGCGTGCTCGTCGTCGACGACTACGGCCACCACCCCGCAGAGATCAAAGCCACGCTCGCCGCGGCCCGCGCCGCCTACCCGACGCGCCGGCTGGTGGTGCTGTTCCAGCCCCACCGCTACACGCGCACCGCGGCCCTGAAAGACGACTTCGCCCGCTGCTTCAACGACGCCGACGTCGTGTTGATTGCCCCCGTCTACGCCGCCGGCGAATCGCCCATCGACGGCGCGACGGGCCAGGCCCTGGCCGAAGCCGCCCAGCGCCATGGCCACAAAGACGCCCGCGCCGTCGCCTCCCTCGACGACGGCACCCGCTTGCTGGCTTCGTTGGTGCGGCCCGATGACCTCGTGTTGACGCTGGGCGCCGGCGACATCACCCACGTGGGCCCGACGCTGCTCGAACGCCTGGCGCGATCGCAGCCATGACCACCCGCGACCTCTCCTGGCGCAACGACGCGATCGCGGCGCTCACGCCCGATCGCCTCGACGACTCGGCCCTGGAGATCGTCGTCGACGCGCCGCTGGCCAAGCGCACCACCTTTGGCATCGGTGGCCCCGCCGACCTGCTCGCGATCGCCAAGTCCGACGACGATGTCGCCCGCGTCTTGCAGGTGGTCGAGCAGCAACGCCTGCCGCTGTTCGTGCTCGGTGGCGGATCGAACCTGCTGGTTCGCGATGGCGGCGTGCGCGGCGTGGTGCTGACCCTGGCCGGCGATCTGGCCGCGCTCGTCATCTCGAACGACGTTTCTGAAACTGGCAAAACTGTCGAAGTGGGCGCCGGCTGCACCTACCCGCGGTTGACCAAGACGTGTCTCGAGCTTGGCTGGCCGTCGGCTGTGGGCTGGATGGGCACGCCGGGGCAGGTCGGTGGCGCCCTGTTGATGAACGCCGGATCGTGGTGGGGTGAGATCGCGGACGTCGTCGTCGATGTCACAGCCGCGACCAGCCAGGGCGTGCGGGTGTTGAGCAAAGAAGAGTGCGGCTTCGGCTACCGCACCAGCAGCTTCCAGCGCGGGCCCGAGGGGCTCAACGCGGAGTTCGACGCTTCGATCACTTCCGTAGATCGCCAAGTGAGCAGAGTGGTCTTGACCCGCGCGAAGCTTCGATGCGACAAGTCCGCAATCGAAAAAGCGGGTGAGCTCGACGCGCAAGCGAAGGAGCTGTTGACCCGACGGCACCAGACCCAGCCCAAGGTCAGGAGCGCCGGCTCTCTCTTCAAGAACCCGCCGGGCGACTTTGCGGGACGGCTCATCGAGGCCTGCGGCCTCAAGGGATTCACGGTGGGTCGCGCGCAGGTCAGCCCGGTACACGCGAACTTCGTCGTGAACGTCGGCGGCGCCACCGCGGCCGACGTCGTCGCCGTCGCCGACCACGTCATCGCCGCCGTGCAGCAGCGCTTCGCCGTCACCCTCGAGTGGGAGGTGCGTCGCGTCGGCGCCGCCTCGCTCGACGAACCAGCCACCGCTGGGGGCCGCTCATGAGCGCGCTTCCCACGCCGTCACGCGCCAACACGCGTCCGCTGGCGCTGCGTCCTGATTTTCGTGAAGCCCGCGAAGCCCGCGGCGCCGAGATGCGCACGTCGACGCCGCCGCGCCGCGCGCCCCCGCAGCCCCGCTGCGAAGTGACCGACGACCGCCGCAGCGCCAGCAAGCTCGGCCGCCTGTGGAAGGCCGCGCTGCTGGCCAGCGTCGCCGGCGCCTCGGCCTTTGGCGTCGTCAAGGTCGCCCACGTCGTCGAGCACACCGACGCCCTGCCCCTGCGCGCGGTCGTCATCACCGGCGTCCCCGAAGGCTCGGCCCGCGCCGGCGAGATCCGCGCCTGGAGCGAGCTCGAAGAGGGCGTGCCCTTCTTTGGCATCGACACCGCCGCCGTCGCCGCCCGCGTCGAGCGCCACCCGTTTGTCGGCCACGCCACGGTGCGCCGGCTGCCGCCCGACACGCTCGAGATCGCCATCGAAGAGCGCGTGGCCCGCGCCGCCCTGCGCACGCCGTCGGGCATCTACCTCGTCGATGACGACGGCGAAGTCATGAAGCGCGCGCGCCCGGGCGACGCGCTCGACCTGCCGGTGCTGTCACTGCGCACCGCGCAAAGCGGGCGCGACATGGCGATGGAATCAACCGTTGCTGTCGAGCCTGCGGCAGCGGTCGCCGGCTCGCGCAGCAGCGTCGTGCAGGCGCTCGCGTTGCTGCGCGCCGCCGAAGCCGCGTTCAGGCCCGGTCGCCTCAGCGAGGTCATCGAGCTCGAGGCCACCGGCTTCGAGCTGGTGCTCGACGACGGCGCCCGCGTCCGCGTCGGCGACAACGACTTCGGAAAAAAGCTCGGGCGCCTGGCGGCGACCGAGGCCCGCCTCAAGGCCCACGGCCGGGGCTTCAGCTTCATGTGGCTTGACGACGCACGACACCCCGAGAGGGTTGCCGTGCGTCTCCGCTCGACGACGGAGACGTCATCGGGCGGTGGTTGAACGACGACCTGCGAGAGCGGGTCACACGGGGTCAGCGAGAGCGGGCCCGCGGAGAGTGGAACATGGCCGGTAACAAGCAACGCGTGCCGCGACGAGAGAACCTCGTCGTCGGACTCGACATCGGAACGACAAAAATCTGCGCCATCGTCGGTGAGGTCACGCCCGAAGGCGTCGACATCGTCGGCATCGGCACCGCTCCTTCGCGCGGCCTGCGCAAAGGCTGCGTCATCAACATCGAGGCAACGGTCGTCGGAATCAAGAAAGCGATCGAAGAAGCCGAGCTCATGGCCGGCTGCGAGATCGGCTCGGTCTACGCCGGCATCGCCGGTGGCCACATCCGCGGCTTCAACAGCCACGGCATCGTCGCCGTCAAGGATCGTGAGGTCACCGAGGCCGACATCGAGCGCGTCATCGACGCCGCAAAGGCCGTGGCCATCCCGGTCGACCGCGAGGTCATCCACATCCTGCCGCAAGAGTTCGTCATCGACGATCAAGACGGCATCCGCGAGCCGCTCGGCATGTCGGGCGTGCGCCTCGAGGCCAAGGTCCACATCGTCACCGGCAACGTCACCAGCGCCCAGAACATCGTGAAGTGCGCCCAGCGCTGCGCGCTGAACGTCAGCGACATCGTGCTCGAGCAGCTGGCCTCGTCGCTGGCCGTGCTCTCGGAAGACGAAAAAGAGCTCGGCGTGGCCCTCGTCGACATCGGCGGCGGCACCACCGACATCGCCATCTTCCACGGCGGCGCCATCCAGCACACCAGCGTCGTCGCCATCGGCGGCCAGCACATGACCAACGACATCGCCGTCGGCCTGCGCACGCCGCAAGAAGAAGCCGAAGCGATCAAGAAGCGTTGGGGCTGCGCCAGCTCAAAGATGATCAAGCCCAACGAGATGATCGAGGTCCCCTCGATCGGCGGCCGCAAGTCGCGCGAGCTCTCGCGGCAGATCCTCGGCGACATCCTCGAGCCCCGCGTGGTCGAGATCTTCGAGCTCGTGCAGCGCGAGATCGAAAAGATGAAGCTCACCGAGCTCCTCGCCTCGGGCGTGGTGCTCACCGGCGGCAGCACCCTGCTGCCCGGCATGGTCGAGGTGGCCGAAGAGGTCATCGGCCTGCCCGTGCGCATGGGCGTCCCCCAGCACATCGGCGGCCTCGTCGACGTCGTCAGGAGCCCCGTCTACAGCACCGGCGTCGGCCTGCTGATGTACGGCGCGCAGCAGATGAACGATCGCCAGCACTTCCGTGCCCGCGACGAGAACATCTACACGAAGGTCAAGAAGCGCATGAGCGCTTGGCTCGAAGACGTCCTCTGAGCGCCTTTTCAACAGCGCGCAGCGCCAAGGCGCTGCGCGTCACGGGCTGATCGTCTCGCACCGTCTCGGCGTCCGCCGCCTGTCTGCTGCCTGCTTGCTGCTGCCTGCTTTGCTCGCGTGACGGCCCCTGGCCCGCGAGCTCGTGCGCTCCTGCTTCGTCCATTTCGTTCCCACTTCGTCCATTCAAACACTTCAACAGTTGCAGGACCCAGAATCATGATCGAGTTCGAAGACAACGAATCCAAAGGCCCCCGCATCAAGGTCGTCGGCGTCGGCGGCGGTGGCGGCAACGCCATCAACAACATGATCGACCGCGGCATCGCCGGGGTCGAGTTCCTGGTCGCCAACACCGACGTCCAAGCCCTCGACCTCAACAAGGCGCCGTCGCGCCTGCAGCTCGGCAAGGGCAGCACCAAGGGCCTCGGCGCGGGCGCCAAGCCCGACGTCGGCGCCGGCGCCGCCAAAGAATCCATCGACCGCATCGAAGAGCTGCTGCAGGGCGCCGACATGGTGTTCGTCGCCGCCGGCATGGGCGGCGGCACCGGCACCGGCGCCGCGCCGATCATCGCCGACGTCGCCCGCCGCCAGGGCGCGCTCACCGTCGGCGTGGTCACCAAGCCCTTCGCGTTCGAAGGCGCGCGCCGCCGCAAGCAGGGCGAGCGCGGCATCGAGGCCCTCAAGCAGGCCGTCGACACGCTGATCATCGTGCCCAACGATCGCCTGCTGTCGATGTGCAGCAAAGACACGTCGATGCTCGACGCGTTCAAGATGGCCGACCAGGTCTTGTTCAACGCCGTCAAAGGTATCAGCGACATCATCACGCAGCAGGGCGTCATCAACGTCGACTTCGCCGACGCCGTCTCCGTGATGTCTGCGCAGGGCCTGGCCTTGATGGGCATCGGCCGCGGCTCCGGCGAGAAGCGCGCGCTCGACGCCGTGCAGGCCGCGATCTCAAGCCCGCTGCTCGAAGAGGTCAGCATCGACGGCGCCACGGGCATTCTCGTCAACGTCACCGGCGGCCCCAGCCTGACGCTCCACGAAGTGAACGAGGCGATTGCGCTGATCGAAGACGCGGCCCACGAAGACGCCAACATCATCTTTGGCTACGTCGTCGACGAGACCATGGGCGACGACGTCGCCATCACGGTCATCGCCACGGGCTTCGAGCGCGGCCGCACGCGTGACGAGGTCAATGTCATGGCCAGCGAGAACAACGCCCAGGGCCCGCAGGCGGCGCAGCAGCGCGTCGATCAAGACGTGCCGACGTACATCCGAAACGGCTGGAAGCAGGGCAAGAACATGTCGCCCCAGGCCCAGGCCGAGCTGCCCATCGCCGCCGCGGTGCAGGCCGCGCCGCCGGTTGCGGTGCAGGTGCAGATGCACATGCCCGTGCAGGTGCCGGTCATGGCCCCGCCGGCGATCGTCGAGGCCCCCGTCGTCACCGCGCCGGTTTTTGCGGCAATGGCCGAGGGCAGCGGACCGGTGCCGAAGAAGAACCTGATCTCGATGTTGCCGCCGGTCGAAGAAGAGGTGGCCGTCGTCACCGCCGCCGCCAACGCCCCGTCCAAGGGTGGCGCCCGTGGCTCGCACGTGCACCGCCAGGCCGCCCTCGCCATGCAGACCACCGGTCTCGGCGAAGACGACGAATACGACATCCCTGCGTTCCTGCGACGCAACGCCGAGTGACGTTCCAGCACTTGCGTTGATGATGCCGCGGCGGCCCTCCAGTGGAGGGCCGCTGTCGTTGTGGGCCTGCCGTCAGTACGCGGGGCGGGCCGGGTCGCGCGGCATGTCGACGTAGCGGGCGCGGGCCTCGCCGACGACGAAGAGGGAGCCGGTGACGACGACCACGCCGCCTCTCGCTTCGGCTGTTTCGACAGCTGCGGAAACGTCGTCGATGACGTCGACCACCGAGTGGCGGCTGGCGGCGGCCGCGACCTCGCCGGGTGGCAATGCCCGCGGCTGCGAGGCGCGTGTGGCGATCACCGAAGCCGCGCCGGCGCAGACGACGTCGACGAAGCTCTTGACGTCGTGGCCGCGGCTCATGCCGATGACGAGCTGCCGGGGGCGGCCGGCGATGCGGGCGTCGTCGTCGAGCGCCCGCTGCAAGGCCTGCGCGCTCTCGGCGTTGTGGGCCCCATCGAGGATGACCACGAGCTTGTCGTCCGCGCGCACCACCTCGTAGCGCCCCGGCCAGCGCACGCGCGCGAGGCCGCGGCCGACGGCGTCGTCGTCGATGGTCATGCCGATGGCGATGCCGGCGCGGCGCGCCAGGGCCACGGCGAGGCTGGCGTTCTCGACCTGGTGGGCGCCAAACAGCGCCGGCCGCAGGGCCAGGTCGGGGGCCGTGACGACCAGCTCGCAGCCGACGTCGCGGGCCACGCGCTCAAGCTCGGCCATCGCTTCGTCGGCCTGGGCGACGGTCAGCGCGGGGACGCCGGGCTTGAAGATGCCGGCCTTTTCGCGGGCGATGGCCGCAAGCGTGTCGCCGAGGAACTCCTGGTGGTCGAGACCGAGGCGCGTCACCGCGGTGCCCGCGGGCGCGACGATGTTGGTGGCATCGAGGCGGCCGCCGAGGCCGACCTCGACGACGGCGACGTCGACGTTGGCGTCGGCGAACGCGCAGAAAGCCATGGCCACGGTGCGCTCGAAGAACGACGGCTCGTCGAGCGCGGGGTGCAGCGATCGCGCGGCCCGGTGCACGCGGGCCTCGAGCACCGAAAACGTCGCTTCGTCGATGACGTCGCCGTCGATGACGATGCGCTCGCGCACCGACAGCAGGTGCGGGCTCGTCGTCAGGCCGACGCGCGCCCCGGCCTCGCGCAACACCGACGCCGTCATCGCCGCGGTGCTGCCCTTGCCCTTGGTGCCGGCGATGTGCAGCACCGGGTAGAAGCTCTGCGGGTTGCCGAGCGCCCGCATCAGCTCGGTCATGCGCAGCAGCCCGAGCTTCGGCAGCGTCGGCGACGACAGCAGCCGCTCCAGGGCGCGCAGATACGATCGAGAGGGGTCGCGGCTCACGGCTCCTTGTAGAGAGCCCTCGCCACCCGGAGCAAGCCGCAGACGCGCAAAAGGAAACGGGGACCGTGGGCCGCCAGCTGCAGGCTGGCGGGCGCCACGATCCCCGTCGTCGGCCGTCAGAGCCGTGACGACGACGTCAGAGCTCGAAGATCAACAGCTGCAGCACGCGCTGCATGTCGGGGTTGATGCCGGGCTCCTGGTGGAACGACGTGAACAGCACGCGGCCGCTGCCCGGCCGGAAGGCGATGGTGTGCGGGACGTTGCTGAGCGTCTCGTCGACGACGCCGTCGTTGTTGCCGTCGAGCTGGGCGTCGCCGCGGATGTAGACAACCGTCGACGGGGCCACGTCTTCCATGACGACCCAGGCCGAGAGCGGGTAGTGCAGCTCCATCGTCGTCTGGCCCAGCGCGAGAGACATCGAGGCGTCGACGATGGTGGCGTTGATGTCCTGCGGCGCGAAGCCGACCTTGGCGGCCTGCGCGGTGGCGTCGTCGGCGCGGAACTCGACGAAGTCAGGCCAGGTCTTTTCGACGACGTGGTAGGCCCAGTCGGAGGCGTAGACGCTGCCGCCCTGCTGCACGAAGTCTCTGAGATTTTGGCCGATGATCGGCTGGTTGGCGCCAAAGAAGCGGGCGGTGAAGCCGAGGTCGCCGAGGCCGCAGTTCAAGAACACGATGTCGTACTCGAAGAGGCGTACGCGGTCGGCGAGCAGCGTGTCGACCCAGCTGTCGTCGAAGTAGCTGCTGTCGAACGTGTCGACGTCGTTCTGCTCGATGCCGATGCCCTGCAGCACGTCTTGCACGCGGTCGTAGTCGCCGGTGACCACCGCGATCTTCAGGTTCTCGGCGACGATCTCGCACTGCGCTTCGGGCACCACGGTGGTCTGGCCGGAGACGACGACGACGGGGACGACGGCGGTGAAGCTGCCCTTGACGATGTCGACGTTCTGGTTGCCCACCGGCACGTTCTCGAGGCGGTAGTTGCCGTCGACGTCGGTGACCGTTGCGATGCGCGCGCCGCCGGCGAGGGTGATGAACGCGTCGGCGCCCGAGAGCCAGGTGGTGCCGTCGGGGGCGCAGACGCGGCCTTCGACGGTGCCCGTGTCGCCGGGGGGCGGCGGCGGATCGATCGCGCACGTCGCGACCGCGGGCAGCTCGGCGGTGCCGCCGGCGACGACGGTGACGTCGTGCTCTTCGAGAAAGATGCCCTTCTCGATCTTCACGGTCTGGGCGCCTTCGGGGACGTTCTCGAGGACGAAGCAGCCGACCTCGTCGGTGCCGGTGACGACGACGCCGCCATCGGCGGTCAGCACAAAGACGTTGGCCTGCGAGACCCAGATGCCGACGGCTTCGTCGCACACGCAGCCCGAGACCGTGCCCGACGGCGGGGCCGGCGGCGGCAGCGGCGGGTGGCAGGCGCTGTCGATGAGCTCGGCCTCGACCGAGGCTTCAATGGTGACCGCGAGGACGCGGGCGTCGACACCGGGCTCGTTGATGGTCACCGTGCCGTCGCCGACGCTGAGGTTCTCGACGCGGTACTGCCCAAACGCATCGCTGGTGCTGGCGTGGTCGACGCCGAAGCCGTCGTTCATGACGATGTCGACGCCGCCGAGGGGCTGGCCGGTGGCGCTGCTGCAGACGACGCCGCGCAGGGTGCCGGGCGTGCTGTAGACCTCGTCGTCGCAGCCCTTGCAGGACGAAATGGCGACGACGACGGCGAGTGCTGCGAAGCCGGAGCGAGCTGTTGTCATGAAGACCCTCGGAAGACCCGATGCCTACCACCCTGATTCCTGTGTCAAAGAGGATCGATGACCCGCGTCGTCGTCGCCCCGGCACCCTTCAAGGGGACGCTCTCGGCATCACGCGCCGCGTCGATCATCGGCGACGCGCTGCGTGATCGCGGCGCCGTCGTCGACGAATGTCCGCTGCCCGACGGCGGCGAAGGCACGCTCGCGGCGCTGGCGGCGGCGTGGGGCCTGCGCGTCACGCCCTTCGCCGTGGTTTCGGGCATCGGTCAAACGACCGATGCCGTGACGCACGTCGACGTCGCCGTCGGCACCCACGACGGGCGCTCGATCGCGGTGATCGAGAGCGCCCTGGTGATCGGGCTGATGATGCTGCCCCCGGCGCGGCGCGACGGTCGGGCGTCGTCGGCGCCGCTCGGTCACCTGCTCGCGCAGGTCATGCCGCGGGTCGACCACGTGCTGCTGGCCCTCGGCGGCACCGCCGTCGTCGACGGAGGCCGCGGCCTGCTTGAGGCCCTGGCGGGTCTCCCGGTGTCTGTGACCGGCCTCGTCGACGTGCAGGCGCCCCTGCGCGGACCCGACGGCGCGCGCTTGTACTTCGGCCAGAAAGGCCTGCCCGCCGAGCGCTTCGACGAGGTCGAAGCCGCCCTGTGCGCCCTGCACCCCGCGTTCGTCGACGTCGCCGGCGCCGGCGCCGCGGGCGGCCTCGGCGCCGCGGTGCTGGCGCTGGGCGGGTCCTTGCGCTCAGGCGCCGAGACCGTGATCGAGGCCGCGCAGCTCGAGGCCCGCACCGCCGCCGCCGACGTCGTCGTCGCCGGCGAAGGCCGCGTCGACGTGCAGACGCGGCAGGGCAAGTCGCTGTGGCACGTGAAGCGACTGGCCGAGCGCCACCACAAGCGCTTCGTCGTCGTCTGCGGCAGCTGCGAG
>JBKJNL010000513.1:0-2709 GCA_046593615.1 Myxococcota bacterium
GGAGAACCCCAAAAAAGTTGCTCCCAATGACATCTATATCCTCAAGCGCGAGATGCTCTTCTTGCGGCGATCGCTGTTCCCGACCCGCGAGGTGCTCGGGCAGCTCGCGCGCCACGACGAGAGCGACCTCATCAGCTCCGGCGTCGATGTCTACTTCCGCGATGTCCACGACCACGTGCTGCAGGTGACCGAGTCTCTCGACACCACCCGCGAGATGATCGGCTCGCTGCTCGATATGTATCATTCAGCGCAGGCTTCTCGACTGAATGAAGTCATGCGAATCTTGACGGTTATCTCGACATTGTTTATGCCGCTCACGTTCATCGCGGGCATCTACGGCATGAACTTCGAGAACATGCCTGAACTGAAATGGATCAATGGCTACTACCTGTGCCTCACGGTGATGGGCGTCGTGGGCGTCGGAATGGTCATCTACATGAAGAAGAACCGGTGGCTGTGATGAACGATCTCTTCTGCGTGATCATGGCCGGCGGGGCCGGCACGCGCTTCTGGCCGGCGTCGACGGAGCAGAAGCCGAAGCAGCTCTTGACGCTCGTGGGCGAGCGCTCGCTGTTGCAGAGCTCGGTCGATCGCGCCCTCGCGCTCGTCCCCGCCGACCGCATCGTCATCGTCACCAACGCCACCCTCGCCGACGCCGTGCGCGAGCAGCTGCCCGAGCTGCCGCACGAAAACGTGATCGGCGAGCCGAGCCGCCGTGACACCGCCGCCGCCGTCGCTTTGGCAACCCTCTGGGTGCGCAAGAAGGGCGGCAAGCACATGGCGGTGCTGACCGCCGACCACCTCATCTCGCCGGTCAGCGGGTTCGTCGACGCCGTCAAAGCCGCGCTGACGGCCTCGACCGAAGACCCCGAGCGCGGGGTCACGCCGCTCAGCGAAATCCGCGACCCATCGGCCATCGTGACCTTTGGCATCGTCCCCACCTACCCGGCCACCGGCTACGGCTACATCGAAGTGACGTCGACGGCCGAAGACCGCGCCCAGCCCGCGCTGCGCTTCGTCGAGAAGCCCGACATCAAGACCGCCAGCGACTACCTCACCTCGGGCCGCTTCCTGTGGAACTCGGGCATGTTCGTCTTTGGCGTCGACGCCATGATCGGCGCCCTCGCCCAGCACCTGCCGCAGCACATCGAGCTGTTGGCCCCCGTCGTCGAAGGCGGCCTCAAGGACCTCGCGGCCTTTGCCGCGGCCTTTGAAAAGCTGCCAAAGACCTCGATCGACAAGGGCGTGATGGAGAAGCACCGCACCGTGCTGTGCGTGCCCGCGCGCTTCTCGTGGTCTGACGTCGGCAGCTTCCCGGCCCTCGCCGACCACCTGCCGCACGACGCCAGCGGCAACGCCCATCGCGGCGTCGTCCACGCGCTCGAAGCCAAAGACAACGTCATCTGGTGCGAAGACGCCGACGAAGAAGTCGCCGTTGTGGGCCTCGAAGGCGTCGTCGTGGTCCGCGCCGGCAAGCGCACGTTGGTGATGCCCAGGAGCCGGGCCGAAGACGTCAAGAAGCTCGTCGAGAACCTCGGCAAGCCGCCAGCAACGAGCTGAGCTGAGCTGAGCAGACGACGACGACGACGACGACGACACAGCAGCCAGCCGCTCACGGTCAGTTGGCTTGTGCGCCGCGCGTGCGGGGCAGCGGCTTCACCGAGAGGTGCACCGTCGTGCCCTTGCCCGGCGTCGAGTTGATGGCGACCTCGCCGTTGGCTTTGCGGGCCCGCTCTTTCATGTTGATGAGGCCGTAGTGGTTCTTGGGCGTCTTGGTGACGTCGAAGCCTTTGCCGTCGTCGATGATGTCCAGGGAGATGCGGACCTTTTCGAAGCTCACGCGCACGATGACCTTGGTTGGGCTCGCGTGCTTGGCGATGTTGGTCAGGCACTCTTGCAAAATGCGGAAGATCGTCAGCTCTTGCTCTTCGGAGCAGTCGAACGGCGTCCCGACGACGGTCAGCTCGATCGGCAGCTTGTGGCGCGTCGTGTAGGTCGTGCACATGTTTTCGACCTGCGGCACCAACAGGAAGTCATCGCGCCACATGGAAACGGCCCGTCTGACTTCATCGATGGCTTCTTCGGCGCCGGTCTTCAACTCTTTCACCTCACCACGAAGGTCTTCATCTTTCTTGGTCAAGGTCATCAAATATTCGGCCTGGATGATCACGCCCGAGAGGCTGGCGCCGAGCCCGTCGTGGATGTCGCGCGCCAGCCGGTTGCGCTCTTCGACCAGGGCCATCTTGCCGAGTGATTGCTCCAACTCGAGAATTTCTCGATTCTGTTTTTCTTCGCGACTCGTCAGATACACCATCACATAGACAGCGATGCCATTGAGGGCCGCCATCCAGGCCAGGTGCAGGATCTGCGACGTCAACGGCGGCCGCGCGGCGCCGGGCCAGAGGTCGAGCTGTCCGACGACGATGGCCGCGGGCAGCACGAGCAGCGGCGGCAGGATCGCCACCGGGTTCGGGAACAGCAGCGCAAAAAAGATGGTGAACAACAGCTGCGCCGGCATCGCCGGGCTCTCGAGGCCGCCGCTGCGCGACACCAGCACCAGCAGCACGCTGAGGTCGAACAGCAAGCTCAGAAACATCACGCGCCGCCCCTGCACCGGGTGGGCGGCAAAGGCCTGGCAGCCGAACATCATGGCCGCGCCGAGCACGAGCACGATCCACGGCAGCGCCCCCTCGATGACGAACGCCCGCC
>JBKJNL010000809.1:0-5228 GCA_046593615.1 Myxococcota bacterium
CGCGACAACAAGATTGGCGGGCCACTTCTGCCGATCCAGCGCTCAGGGCGCCGGTGGCGACGACGTCAAAGTGCCGGTCTCAGGATTCACGCCGATTCACGCTGCGCCGGATCGATCCGTGAGCGGACCCGTGGTCGCGGCGTGATCACAGCATGTGGCCGCCGTCGACGAGGTAGACGCCGCCGGTGCAGTAGCTGCTCGCGTCGCTGGCGAGGAAGAGCACCATGCCCGCGATCTCCTCGGGCTCGGCCACGCGCGGGATGGGCTGGGTCTTGATCGTGGCCTCGACGATGGCGTCGTTGGACCAGATGGCTTCGGCGAACTTCGTCTTGACGATCCCCGGGCACACGGTGTTGCTGCGGATGCCCGGGCCCCACTCCATGGCGATGACCTTCGACAACGACAGCACCGCGGCTTTCGACACCGAATACAAACCCAGCAGCGGCTCGGGCGAGAGGCCGCCCACCGACGAGATGAAGATGATCGATCCGTGCCCGCTCTTCTCGAGCCAGGGGCGCGCGGCCTTTGCCAACAAGAACGGACCCTTCACGTTGACCTGCATGACCTTGTCAAAGACGCCGCCGTCGGCGTCGAGCACCGGGCCGAACACCGGGTTGGTGGCGGCGTTGGCGACGACGACGTCGATGCGTCCGTAGGCGTCGACGGCCTCTTGCACGAGCCGCTCTTGATCGGCGTCGACGCCGGCGTGGGCGACGACCGCGTGGGCTTTGCCGCCCCGCTCGGTGATCAAGCGGGCGGTGGCGTCGATGCCCTCGCGCTTGCGCGACGAGACGACGACGGAGGCGCCGGCGTCGGCCAGGGCGAGGGCGATGGCCTGGCCGATGCCGCGGGAGGCGCCTGTGACCACGGCCACACGACCATCAAGGCGGAAACGGTCCAGCAGGGTCATCGAGATCTCCAGAATGCGGCGTCGTCGCGCCCGGTTGCGGTTCGGAAGGACACGAAAGACCGCGCGGTCTTTCGCGTCGCGAATCATTGCCATCGTGAAGGGTTCGGCTACACCACGGGCACCTGATGGAGGCACGGTGCCTTGCGTCATCGGGGGCCGGACCGTAGCAGGTCGCGACCCCATCTCGCGGAGACGGAATGACCCTCCATCTGATCACCGACCTCGTCGTTCGCCTGTCGCGCACCGGTGCCGGCGCCATTGTCATGTGGTTCATGGTGTTCCTGTCGATCATCTCGGTTGCCGTGATGATCGAACGCCTGATCTTCTTCATGACCCACAAGGACAACGTCCGCGGCATCGCGGCCGAGCTGAACAAGCTGCTCCTCGCGGGTGACTATGTCGGCGCCCGCAAGCTGCTCGAGAACGCCAAGGGCTTCGAGACCCGCGTGTTGCTGGCGGCCCTCGACGGCGCCCACCTCGGCAAGCACGCCGTGCAAGAGCTCGCGCTGTCGGCCCAGAAGATGGAGCGCCTGCGCTTCGAGCGCGGCCTCGCGTTCCTCGGCACCATCGGCAACAACGCGCCCTTCATCGGCCTGTTCGGCACCGTGCTCGAGATTGTCTCGGCCCTCTACGAGCTCGGCACGCAGTCCGGCGGCAACGTCGGCGCCGGCGCCGTCATGGCCACGCTGTCGCAAGCCCTCGCCGCCACCGCCGTCGGCCTCGTCGTCGCCATCCCCGCCGTCGCCGTCTTCAACTACTTCAACCGCCGCATCAAGACGCTGCAGACCGGCGCCGAGGCCCTCGTCCACGTGCTGCTCGCGCACATGAAAGACCACAGCCCGAACGTCGGCGTGCCCGGCCAGAGCGGCGTCGTCGTCATCGCCAACGACCTCAGCTCGACGCTGCCGGGCCGCCCGGGGAAGGGCTGAGCCATGGCGGGCAAAGCCGGCAGCGGTGACGACGACGGCGTCATCAGCGACATCAACGTCACGCCGCTCGTCGACATCATGCTGTGCCTGCTGGTCATCTTCATGGTGACCACCAGCTACGTCGTCGCCGACTCGCTCAAGGTCGACCTGCCCGAAGCCTCGACCGGCGACCCGACCGAGCCGTCGGTCATCATGCTGACTTTCACTGTCGAAAAAGACACCGGTGTCCGTCAGCTTTATCTCAACGGTGAAAAGGCCGATGAAGCGGCCCTGCGCGCCCACATCAAGAAGGTAAAGGCCGAGGGCAAGACCGACGTGCAGGCCGTCATCGCCGCCGACAAGAACGCGTCGCACGGTGAGGTCATCCACCTCATCGACGTCGTCAAACAAGAGGGCATCATCAAGTTCGCCCTCAACATCGAGTCCGGCGGCTGAGCCCGCGTCGCTTCTGAAGATCGTCGCCGTCGACGTCCCGTTGATGCTGCAGTGCCCCGTTTCTCGAGATTCCTGAGAGCTGTTCCCTGAGAGGACCGTGATGTCGACGGCCGAAGCCCCTCCTTCCCTCGCGCGCGCGACCGACCGGTCGGGCCTGCTGGGAATCGGCTTCGCCGAAGACGACGCCTTCAACTGGGGGATCTTCCTCCTGGCCTTGCTGATCGCCTTGTTCGGCCACGGGATGCTGGGCGCCGGCGCCGCCAGCGCCCCGCAAAAGAAGATGGTCGAGCGCATCGAGATGGCGGTGGTCAAGCCGCCGCCGCCGCCGCCCGAGCCGCCGCCGCCGCCGCCGCCCGAGCCCGAGAAGCCGAAGCCGAAGCCAAAGGAGCTGCCGCCGCCCCCGAAGGAGCCGCCGCCGCCGCCGCCGCCGTCGAACGATCCGCCGCCGCCGGACACGCCGCCCGAGGTCGTGCCCGTCGTCACCGGCATCAACATGAACTCGGTGGTCAAGGGCTCGAGCGGTCCGTCGGTGCGGGTGGGCAACACCACGTACGGCGATCCAAATGCCGAGAAGTTCGTCGACCCGTCGCAGGTGAAACCGTATCAAGGCGGCCAGCCCGGCTTCAAGGCGGCGCGGGCCTCGACGATCACCCGCGAGATCGACGTCATCTGCAAGGTCAAGCCGGCCTATCCCAAAGAGATCGCCGACCAGGGCATCGAAGGCGCCGTCGAGCTGCTCATCAGCGTCGACAACACCGGCACGCTCGTCAGCGCCCGCGTGGCCCGCAGCTCGTCGAACAAGGTGCTCGATGCCCTCGCGCTCGACGGCATCAAGAAGTGCGTCTTCAAGCCCGGCGAGGTCAACGGCGAAAAGGTCGACGCGACCTTGCGCTATAAATTCCGCTTCGAGCTGTACGATTGATCGACGGTGTCAGCCCGTGACGATTGGCTTAGTCGGACCGCGCTGAAGCCGACCGTGGTCGAAAACTGGCGGTGGCGATCGCGGGCGCTGAATCTGGCGCCGGAGGTCTCCATGCAGCCGACGACGACCGAAAAAAACGACAGAGACGCCTTTTACGCCTCGCTGGCCTTGTTCGACCGCGACGAGCCCGAGCAGCGCGCCCGGGCCCTGCCCGCCGACACCGACATCGACGCCGCCCTCGAAGCGGCATTTGAGCGGGCCCTCGGCAACCCCTCACGCTTGCCGTTCTAGGTCCGGTCGGAACGCGTCGACGTCGACGTCAAAGTCGACGTTGTGACCGGGGCCGCACGCGGCGTCGGCGGAGGAGCGATGGCGGGCTCGTTTGAACGACGGGATCCAGTAGGATCCACGGGCCTACCCCCACAGGAGCCCGCAGTGCCCAACATGAATGACAAGATCGGCGGCGCCGATCAGCTCGACATCGGCGCCATCATCACCTCGCCGACCAAAGACCCCGAGTGGTTCAAGAAGTGCCTGGTGATGGGCCTGCTGGTCCTCATCCCGATCGCCGGCACCCTCAACCTCTCGGGCTGGACAAAGGCGATCGCCGAGAAGCACCTCGCCAACGACCCCGACAAGCACACGCTCCCCGTGGCCGGCCTGCACTACATCGGCGCCGGCTGGCGCTACTTCCTGGCGTTCCTGCCCGTCGTGGGCGTGATGTTTCTCATCATGATGGTCTCGGGCGTGAGCATCGGCATCGTCGCCGTCACCTCGAAAGGCAGCGGCGCCGAGCCCGTGATCATGGGCCTCGTCATCCTCATGTACGGCGCGATCCTGCTGTTCGCCCTCGTCATGGCCGTCGTCGGACCGGCGATCACGTTCCTGCACATCGTCGACGGCGAGCCCTGGGCCTCGGTCCAGTTCAAGCGCATGTGGGAAATCATGAAGGAGGGCGGCACCCAGTACCTGCTCTTGTTCGTCGCCATCCTCGTCGCCGGCATGATTGGCCAGCTCGGCGTCATCGCCTGCTACTTCGGCCTCTTCGTCACGCTGCCGTTTGGCCAGGCCATGGTCGGCGTGGCCATCGCAGAATACGCGCGCTTGTTGCGGCCGACGCAGGCCGGCTTCCCCATCGACGGCGGCACCGGCTCCGACTCGGGCACGCCCTTCGGCGTCAAGCTCTGAGGTCTCGCCGACGTCGCAGACCACCAACGAGCCCGCTTCGGCGGGCTCGTTTTTTTTGCTTCGACCGCGCAGTCGGCGGGCCGCGTTTGTCGTCGGCGAGCAACGCGGTGCGTTGACACCGGCCTGGATCCCCGCGCCGATAACGTCGCTGGCTGCGCGCTGCTCTTTCTGGTTGAATCCACGTCGCTACAGCCCCTTGCATCGGGACTCACCAATGACTCTGACGCCTGCTTCGACTGCTGCTCGCACCCAGAATTCCCGCGCGGGGAATTCATGGAAGGGCGCGCGACGCTTGCTGCCGTTGGGTGCGTTGTTGGCGGCTCTCGGTTGCAGCGGCGGCCTGAACTGCGGCAGCTGCTCGAGCGAGTACGTCTACGGCACGACGGTGGTGTCGGTGCCCAACGGCGTCCGCGGCGTCGACGACGGCGCGCGCATGCGGTTGTCGCAATCGGGCCTCGACTTCTTGCAGGAGCACCTCCAGGACATCCTCATTTCGCAGTTCGAGACGCAGCCCGGCGACCCCAACACGCTGCGCGTCCCGCTGCCTGAGAGCGTCATCCGCGACAGCAACCCGCGCGTAAACCTGAACGTCTCGACGACAACCGACGGCAACGGCCAGCCCAAGGAGCGTTATCCCGGCGCCATCCTCATCAACGTCGCCCGCCTGCGCGACCAGCTCGACTTCAACTTCGACGACGCCAGCAACGGCATCCGCCTCGTCGTCACCGACCTGCCCGTCGGCGTCGACGCCCGCGTCTACGGCGACTTCGATGTCGCCGGTTTCAGCTCCGACGGCGCCTGCAACCTCGTGGGAGCTCAGGCCGGCGGCTTCGTCAGCAACATC
>JBKJNL010000119.1:0-19933 GCA_046593615.1 Myxococcota bacterium
CTCGGAAGACCTCATCCTCGGCGGCGAGGTGCTGGCCGACTACCAGCAGATCTCATCGTCACTCGACGGCTCGACCCAGCACTTCATCTCGGGCATCGCCGGCTTCCCCGTGGCCGAACGGGCGCTGCCGAACCTGTGGATCTACGTCGAGCCGCAGCTCGGCGCGGGCTACCGCTTCGGCGAAAACGTCGAGGTCATCCCGTTTGGCGGCTTCGTCGAGTGCCCCATCGGCGTCGCCTGGCAGGCCTCGGACTGGGCCGTCGTCGTCCTCGAGGGCGGCTTCGCCATCCCCTTCACCGGCGGCTACCTCGGCATCGGCGGCAGCTTCCGCCTCTGATTTTGCCCTCGCGGGCGCTCTTCTTCCGCTGCGCTCCGGTCGCGATGAAGTCAGCAAAATCGCCGGTGAGGTGCTCTACCCGGCGCTACTCGACGGGCTTGCCGAGGGTGACGCGGGTGGGCTGGTCCTGGGCCAGGGCGTAGGTGGCCAGGCCGGCTGCGGCGCCGCCGACGACGAGGACGCTGCCGCCGACGACGCCCCAGAACCAGGGCTGCTCGTAGAGCGACTCTTCGGCGAGGTCGACGCGGGTGATGGTGGTCTCGTTCCGCGAGATGACCACGTCGAGGGTCGAGGTGACGCGGCCGTCTTTGGTGACGGTCACCGTGTGCACGCCGGTCGGCACCTCGCGCGCGGCCGACACCGGCGACGCGCCCAGCTCTTTGCCGTCGACGATGACGGTGGCGCCGTCTTCGGTGAAGACCTCGAGGCTGCCGACGTGGGTGTGGGCGGCGGCGCCGTCGAACAGGCGCTGCACCAGGGGCCGCACCACGAGCAGCACGGCGTCATCGGGGCCGCGGAACGCGAGCTCTTGCCGACCGATGACGGCGGGCCCGAGGTCTTCGCCGTTTTCGCCCTTGGACGAGGCATCGATGAGCGACAGCGAGACGACGGTGGCGCCGCCGACCTTGTCGACCTGGCCGGTCACGAGCACATCGGCGTTCACCAGCTGGGCGACGTCGGCGGCGCACTGGGGCTCGTTGCAACCGGCCAGCTGGGCGTCGGCCTGGTGCGAGAGGATCGATTTGATCTCGTTGCGCGAGATCGCCTTGTAGCCGGCCTGGGCCGCGACCTCGGCGGTCAGCATCGTCGTCAACGCCGCGGCCGCCGACACAGCACCTTCGCCGGTGGGCTTCAAGTCGAGCACCGCCACCAACTGCACCGGGCCGGCCGGCACCACCTCTGCCGATGGCGTCGACGACGCACCCAGGGCGCCGGTGGTCTCGGTGATCGGCGCGCCGGCCGCTGGCGCTGGGCTGGCGACGACGGGCACCGCCGGCACCGCCTCGGGGGCAGCGCGGCCCTGGGCAGCGGCGGTGGCGAGGACGGCAGCGACGACGGTGGCGACGGCGGAACGCATATGCCGGGCATCGTGGTCGTGCAGGGCGCGGATCGGCAAGCCGGCGTGCGTTCCTGTCCGCTTTCGCCGTTCGGCGTTTTGGACCATTTCCGAAACGATCCACGGCCTCGCTGAAAACGCCCGAAACATCAGGGGCTTGGCAACCGGTCGCGGGATCCCGCGCGATCGACGCCGGCGGTGGCAACCCCGACGGCCGGCGGCCGATACTGACGGAGTCCACCTGATTTTCGAGGAGCCCCACCATGACTGACCCCACCGGCGGAATCGGCAAAGCCAGCGCTCAAATGATGCAGGAAATGCAGAAGGAGATGTCGAAGGTCGGGGAGCAGGGCGGCGCCCAAAAGGCCGGCGGCTTCAACGACGTGATGGCCCAGAACGGCGTCAACGATCCCTCCAAGGTGGCCGAGGTCCAGAAGGTCCAGGAAGCCCAGAAGATCCAGCAGACCCCCCAGACCGCCGACGTCATGCGCACCGCGCAGAGCCAGCAGGTCAACGGCGTCGACAAGTCGATCGGCGTGAAGCCCGTCGAGGGCGCGAGCAAGACCGAGACGGGACTCAAGGCCGTGCTGAACCAGGTCGTCCAGGGGCAAGACAAGCTCGACCAGATCATCAAGATGGCGACGAGCGGCAAGCAGTACGGCAACCAGGAGCTGCTCGCGATCCAGGCCTCCGTCTACAAGTTCAGCCAAGAGCTCGAGCTGACTTCGAAGGTCGTCGAAAAAGCGACCTCCGGCGTCAAGCAGACCATGCAGACCCAGGTCTGACTCCCCATCCGAATGACTTTGCCGACTGCGTCGGCGGCGTCATTCGAATCGGGAATGCGTTTTGCCTTGCAGGCGGCCTGATTTGCGCCTCGCTTCGCTCGCGATGAAGGCGCGAAGCACGCTCGCGATGAAGGCGGCGAAGCACGACGACGACGACGACGACGACGAAGACGCCGGCCCTGCATCTGCAGCGCCGGCGTTTCCTTTTTCTGCGCCGTGAGCTGCGGCGTCGTGCCCGTGGCGTTGTGACCCCGGCAAGACGCCACGCTGACGACGTCACCTGCGCCGTGGAATTGTGGATCGATGAAGATCGTCATTCCCGGTGGCAGCGGTCAGGTGGGCGCCCTCCTCGCAGGACATTGGCTGCAGGCCGGCCACGACGTCGTCGTCCTCACGCGCGGCGGTCGATCGGCGGCCCGCACCGTGGTCTGGGATGGCCGGAGCCGGGGTCCGTGGTGCGCCGAAGTCGACGGCGCCGACGTCGTCGTCAACCTGGCCGGGCGATCGGTGAGCTGCCGCTACACGCCAGAAAATCTCGCCCAGATGATGAGCTCGCGCGTCGACTCCACCCGCGTGGTCGGCGAGGCCATCGCCGCGGCGACCAAACCGCCGACGCTGTGGCTGCAGATGTCGACGGCGACGATCTATGCCCACCGCTTCGACGCCGCCAACGACGAGGGCGGCGTCATCGGCGGCGACGAGCCCGGGGTGCCGGCCTACTGGAAGCGCTCCATCGACATCGCCACCGCCTGGGAGCGCACCCTCGACGAAGCCCCGACGCCGCACACCCGCAAGATAGCGCTGCGCACCGCGATGGTGATGGCACCCAAGGGCGACGTCGCCACCACCGACAACATCTTTTCGGTGCTGTCGACGATGACGAAGCTGGGGCTCGGGGGCTCGGTCGCCGGCGGCCAGCAGTACGTCTCGTGGGTGCATGGCGACGACTTCTGCGCGGCCCTCGACTTCCTCATCGCCCGCGACGATCTGGCCGGCGCCATCAACGTGGCCTCGCCCGGACCGCTGCCGCAGCGCGACTTCATGGCCGCCCTGCGCCGCGCGCTCAAGGTGCGGATCGGGCTGCCCGCGACGTCGTGGATGCTCTCGATCGGCGCCGCGGTCATGAACAGCGATCCCGAGCTGTTGTTGAAGAGCCGACGCGTGGTGCCCGGCCGCCTCAACGACGCCGGCTTCACGTTTCGCCACCCCTCGTGGGCCGAAGCCGCCAGCGACCTCGCTGCCCGCGCCCGCTGACGTTGTGCTTGACCCGCTGGCCCGCTGGCCTGCTGGCCTGCTGGCCTACTGGATCGGGTCGAGGGCCTTGCGGGCGGCGTCTTCTTCGTCGGTGGTCAACGGAGCCGGCGCATAGTCGGTGGTCTTGATGTATGATTGAAGCTCGCCCACGGCATAGGCGAGGCCGATGCGGGCGGTCTCGAGATCGAGCTGGGCCTTCTGGGCCTCGACCTGGGCCGAGAACGCGCCGAGGCGGGCGTCGTTGACGTCGGTCTGCGTGACGGCGCCTTCGGCGTAAAGCGCGTCGGCGTTTTCAGCGGTGCGCTTCGCGAGGGCGGCGACCTCGGCCGCCGTCGCCGCGTTCTCTTGCTTGAGAGCCAGGTCGTCGAGGGTGCCGCGCAGCTCGCGCTCGATGCTCTCTTCGAGCTGTCGCGTGCGCAGGATCTCGATTGACACGCGGGCGTTGGATTCGTCGATGGCGCCAAAGGTCTGGCCGCCGTCGTAGATCGGGATCGAGCCCTGCAGGATCACGGCCCCTGTCAAGGGTTGCGACGTCAGACCCGAGGTGTTTGATGTATAACGACCCTGCGCCACCAGCTGCACGCTCGGGACGAAGCGCAGCCAGGCGTCCTGGCGGCCGCGGTCGGCGATGGCCAGCATCTGCTTCTGCACGCGCAGGTCGACGCGGTTGTCGCGGGCCCGCTGCAGCAGATCGGCAAAGGGCACGCTCTCGTTGATGGCCGCCACCGGAGGCGGCGTGACGACGTCGAAGTCTTCGACTGCGCCGATGAGGGCGCCGAGGCCGGCCTTTGCCGCGCGCAGGCCGCCGCGCGCCTGCCTCTCTTGCATCTCGGCCTTTTTGACCTCGAGGGTGGCCCGCTCGACCGACAGCTGCGTCTCGTAGCCGAGCTCGTGGCGGTTGGTGGTGCGCTGCAGGTGGGCCCTGGTCGACGTCACCTGTTCGCCGGCGGTCTGCACGAGCTGCTGGGTCGCGGCCAGCTGGTGGTAGGTGCGGGCCACGCCCCACAGCACCGCGGCCTTTGCCTGCTGCGTCGACAGCCGCGTCAGGTCGACGGCGGCGTATGCGTTTTGCAACAGCGGCCAGGTGCGGGCGTTGAAGATGGGCATGGCCAGGGTGACGTTGGCGCCGACGACGTGGGCCGGCTGGATCACGAAGCTCGGGACCTCGCTGTTGCGCAGGTCTTTCGCGGTGGCGCGCAGCTCGGCCGCCTGCTCTTGCGCCGCGCGGCGGGCGACGGGGTCGGGGTTCTGGGCCGCCGATCCCTCGGTGATGTTGGCGATCGATTCAAAGAGCAGGGCCTGCTGCTGGAACTGTTCCGCAGAGCCGAGCGTGGCCTCCTGCTCGGGGAAGTTGAACGTGTAGTCGATGCCCGCCGAGACGTTCGGCAACACCGCGGCCCAGGCCTTTGTCACGTTGGCCTTGCTCTCGGCGAGGCGGGCATCGGTGATGCGCAGGTCGGTCGAGCGCTCGGCGGCCAGGCGAAAGGCGTCGTCGAGGGTCAGCACCCGGGGCTGCGCGACCGGACGCAAACCGGCGAGCCCGGTGGTGCCCGACGGCGCGCCCGACGAACCCGACGATGGCGCCGACGGTGCCGACGACGACGACGACGGTGCCGACCCGCGTTGCTGGGCCCGGGCCGGCAGGCTGCCGGCGACGAACACAAAGGCGGAGACGACGACGACGACGGCCGGGGATTTCATGGCTTCGGTGGCCCTCGGGTAACGGGGGTGGCGGGGGTGCTCACGTCGCTGGCTTTGCCGTCGGCGTCGTTCCTGGAATCGGTGCGGGGATCGACCGACGGGATCGACTCGATGATGCGGGTCAGCAGGCGCACAAAGGTGTCGCGGTCGGAGACGTCGAGGGCGCCGAGCATGTGCGTGAGCTTGTCGGTGATGTGGCGGTCGAGGACAGAGACGGCGACCCGCCCGGCGTCGGTCAGGCGGACCCGCACCAGGCGGCGGTCGTCGTCGTCGCGGGCGCGGAGCACCAGGCCCTGCCGCTCAAGGCGATCGATCACACCGGTCATGGTCGGCCCCGACGCGCAGATGCGCTGGGCCAGCACGCTCGTGGGCAGCCCGTGCTCGTCAGCCACCGACAACGCCGCCAGCACGTGGGTCTGGGGGGGCGTCAGATCGGGATGAAGGTCGTGCAGGGGGTCGCGCAAGGTGCGGGTCGAGACCATCCGGGCCAAAAGGGCCTTGATCTCGTCCACTTGTTCTTTAACGTCTCGAACTATTGCCACAGATAATGTTTAGCGGTATGAATGGTTCCCGTCAATCAGGACCTCACGCCACCGACCGCTCGGACCGTACCCCAAGACCGAAACGAGACCCGGCAATGCATCGCGTCAGCTCCCTCTCCCTGCCTGTGGCGCTCGTGCTTTCGCTGGCCGGCGCCGGCTGCTCCCGTCCCGATGTCGTGGTCGAGGTGTTGCCGCCGCGCACGTCGGTGACCTGCGCGGCCCCGACCCGGGCCGACGCTGCCCTCGGCCGCGGTGTGTTTGACGTGCAAAGCAGCGTCGCCGGCCACGGCGCCTACATCGCCGACCTGCGCCTCAGCGTGAAGGGTCAAGACGCCCACATCGACGGCGTCACCGTCGGCTACGCCGTCCCCGACGGCAGCGGCGACGGCGCCGTGGCCGCCGCCGAAGACGCCAGCGGCGACGTGGTCGTGGGCGATGTGCTCTTGAGCGGCGACGGCGACGACGCCCGCGTGGCCGTGATCGAAAACGTGCAGCTGGTGCCGCGATCGGTGGCCGTGGCCTTTGACGACGACGACGAGCTCGGCCTGTCGAAGGTCGACTTCGCCACCCTGGGCGTGACCATCACCCCGGTGTTCGGCGGCCTCGACGACGGCGAGACGGCGGCGGCGAACGCGGCGGCGTCGACCTTTGCCCTCGACCTGTGCGACGGCTGCCTCGTGCTGCCGCCCAGCGGCTGCAACGGCGACACGGTGCAGAACCCGTCGGTGTGCCGCCCCGGCCAAGACACCCCGTCGTTCACCTGCGTGGCCGCCCCCACCTCGAACACGGGTGCGCCGTGAAGCGCCTGCCACTCGTCGTCATCGGGCTCATCGTCGTCGCCGTCATCGCGGTGTTCGCGCTGCGCATCAACGAGGCCAAGGCAAAGGCCGGCGTGGCAAGGGCCGCCACCGACAAGGTCGTCATCGCCGCGGTCAAGACCGCCGTCGTCGAAAAGAAAGACCTCCCGCAGATCTTGCAGATCACGGGCTCGGTCAAGGCGCAGAACGAAGTGCAGGTGCTGCCCCGGTCACCGGGCCGCGTCACCACCGTGCGCGTCGACGTCGGCTCCCTCGTCAAAGCCGGCGACGTCCTCGCCACCGTCGAAGCCGTCGACATGGCCCTGCGCGTGAAGCAGGCCGAGGCCCAGGTGCAGGCCGCCAAAGCCGGCCTCGAGCAGGCGAAGTTGCAGGCGGCCCAGGCCGGACGCTCCTTTGAGCGGGCGACCGCCCTGCAGCAAAAGGGATCGATGAGCCAGATCGAGCTCGAGCAGGCCGACAACGGCAAAAAGATGGCCGACGTCGCCATCCTCGGCGCCCAGGCGCAGGTGGCCCTCGCCGAGGCCAACCTCGGCCTCGCGCAGAAGTCCTTTGACGACACGCGCATCACCTCGCCGGTGGCCGGCGTCGTCACCAAGAAAAACGTCAACGTCGGCACCTTTGCCAACCCGGCGATGACGGCGTTTTCGGTGCAAGACCAGTCGAGCCTCAAGCTCGAAGGCACGGTGCCCGCGGCCTATGTCGCGCAGATCAAAGCTGGCCAGAAAGTCGCAGTCCTCGTCGACGAATTGCCCGGCCGCAGCTTCGAGGGCTCGGTCTCGCGCATCGCGCCGACCCTTGACGCCGAGACGCGCCGCGGGGCCATCGAGGTCTCGCTGGCGCCGGCGCAAGACCTGCTGCCGTACATGTTCGGCCACGCGCAGATCGCCTTTGGCAACACCGCCGACGTCGTCGTCATCCCGTCGTCGGCGGTGCTGTCGGTGGCGGGCCAGCCGTCGGTCTACGTCGTGAAAAACGACAAAGCGACGCTCGTGCACCCGCGCCTGGGCGCGCGGCACATGGACGACGTCGTCGTCGAAGAAGGCCTGGCCGTCGGCGACGCCGTCGTCGTCTCGGGCGATGCCGGCCTCAAAGACGGCGCCAACGTCATCGTCTCGGGGAGCTGACCCATGAAGATTTCCGACGTCTCGATCGATCGCCCGGTGTTGACGACCATGGCCGCCATCGGCGTGCTGGTCATGGGCGCGCTGGCGGTGACCCGGCTGGGCGTTGACCTGTTCCCCGAGGTCAATTTCCCCGTGGTGGCCATCTCGACCGTCTACCCGGGTGCTGGCCCCGCCGAGGTCGAAGAGCAGGTCACGCGGCACATCGAAGACGCCGTCAGCACCATCAACGGCGTCGACGTCGTGCGCTCATTCTCGCGCGACTCGGTGTCGGTCGTCGTCGTGCAGTTCAAGCTGTCGGCCAACGCGATGGAGTCCAACAGCGACGTCCGCGACCGGCTGCAGCAGGTCAAGCCGCTGTTGCCCGACGACGTCAAAGACCCGGTCGTGCAGAAGTTCGATCCGTCGGCGGCGCCGATCTTGACCTACGCGGTGCGGGCCGACCGGCCGCAGGTCGAGATCACGCGCGTCGTCGACAAGGTCATCCGCCCGCGCATCGAATCCGTCGAAGGCGTCGGCGCCGTCGTCATCCGCGGCGGCGCCGAGCGCGAGATCCAGATCAACCTCGAGCAGGGCAAGCTGCAGGCCCTCGGCCTGTCGATCAACGTCGTCGGCCAGCTGCTGCGCGCCGAGAGCATCGACCTCCCCGGCGGTCGCCTGACGGTCAACGGGCGCGAGTTCGCCGTCAAAGCTGCCGGCCGCTTCACCTCCGCCGACGACATCGCCAACGTCGTCTTGCTGGCCCGGCCCGACGGCACACAGATCCGCGTGCGCGACGTCGGCACCGTCGTCGACGGCGTCGGCGAGGTCCGCACCATCACCCGCGTCAACGGCGAGCGCGCGGTGCTGTTCGACGTCATGAAGCAGGCCGGCGCCAACACGGTCGCCGTCTCCGACGGCGTCGTCGCCCGCATCGACGAGCTGGCGCTGACGCAAGACAAAGACGTCCGCATGACCATGGTCAACCAGCAGGCCAAGTACATCAAGAACAACATTGAACGCCTGCGTCACCACCTTATTCTCGGTGGTTTCTTGGCCATCCTTGTGATTTTCTTCTTCATGCTCGACGTGCGCAGCACGCTGATCTCGGCGGTGTCGCTGCCGGCGTCGGTCATCGCGACCTTCTTTGTGATGTGGCAGCTCGACTTCTCGTTCAACATCATGTCGATGCTGGCGCTGACGCTGTCGATCGGCCTGCTCATCGACGACAGCGTCGTCGTGCGCGAGAACATCTTCCGGCACCTGGAGATGGGCAAGAACCCCATGGACGCCGCCCGCATCGGCACCCGCGAGATCGCACCCGCCGTCATCGCCACCACGCTCACCATCTGCGCGGTGTTCCTGCCGGTGGCCTTCATGGACGGCATCATCGGCTTGTTCTTCCGTCAGTTTGGTCTGACGCTGACGGCCGCCGTTTTGATGTCATTGCTCGTGAGCTTCACGCTCGATCCAATGCTGTCGGCGCGCATCGCCCAGACCATCGACCACGACCGCGCCGAAAAGATGCTGCGCCACCCGCTCTATGGCCCGCCGACGCGCTTCTTTGCCTGGATGGACGACGCCTACCGCAGCGTGCTGCGGCTGGCGCTCAAGTGGAAGAAGCTGACCATCGCCGGCGCCGTCGGCTTGTTCTTCCTGTCGCTGGGTCTGTTGCCGTTCATGGGCAGCGAGTTCTTCTCGCCAGGCGACCAGGGCAAATTCAAGGTTGCCTTTGAGGCGCCGGCGGGCATCGCCATCGGCGAGAGCGCCAAGCTGGCCGAACGCGCCGAGAAGATCCTGCGTGCGGTCCCCGAGGTCACCGACGTCGTCAGCACCATCGGCGTCGACCGGGACGCCGCCAAGTTCGACCTGCTGGTGTTGACGACGCCCAAGGACGGCCGGGCCGTGACCATCGAGGCCATCATGGCCGACGCCCGCGCCGGCATCGCCGAGGTCGCCGGCGTCACCGTGAAATTCTCGATCCCCGGTCTCGTCGACAACGGCGCCGCGCAACCGCAGCCGGTGCAGCTCACGCTGGTCGGCCCCGACCTCACCGAGCTCAACCGCATCGCCCAGGAGACCGTGGCCCTCGTCAAGGCGGTGCCCGGCACCTCCGACGTCGCCGTCGACCTCCGCCCTGGCAGCGAAGAGCAGCGCTTCACCGTCGACCGCAGCCGCGCCGCCGAGCGGGGTGTTTCGTTCGCCGCTGCGGCGATGACCCTGCGCTCGTCGATCGAAGGCGACGTCGTGGCCACCATGCCCGACCGCGGCGACGACATCGACGTCCGCATCCGCCTGCGCGAAGAAGACCGGGCCAACATCGGCCGCCTGCGAGAGATCGTGGTGGCGTCGCGCTCGGGGCAGATGGTGCGCCTCGACGAGATCGTCGACGTGACGGCGACGCCGACGCCGGCCAGCATCACCCACAACAACCGCCAGCGCGCCGTCACCGTGACCTCGAACCTGCTCGGTCGCTCCCTCGGCGAAGTGGTCGCCGACGTCGAAGCCGGCCTGGCCAGCCGCCCCCTCCCCGCCGGCTACTCCTTCAAGTTCGAGGGCCAGGCCAAGGACATGAAGGATACTTTCCAAAATATGTTGATCGCCCTCGGTCTGGCAATCATTTTCATCTACTTGATTCTGGCATCTCAGTTCGAATCGTTCGTGCACCCCTTCACGATCATGCTGGCGCTGCCTCTGGCGATCATCGGGGCGCTCGCCGGGCTGTTCCTGGTCGACGTGCCCATCGGCATGCCGGCGATGATTGGCATCATCTTGCTCATGGGGCTGGTGACCAAGAACGGAATCTTGTTGGTTGATTACACAAATCAGGTGCGTGAAAAAACAGGCAAAGACCCGGAGGAGGCGCTGATCGAGGCCGCCCCCGTGCGCCTGCGTCCCATCCTGATGACGTCGGCGGCGATCGTGCTCGGCGAGTTGCCGACAGCGCTGTCGCGGGCCGAGGGCTCGGAGTTCAACGTGCCGATGGCGGTGGCCGTGATCGGCGGCGTCATCACGTCGACGTTGCTGACCCTCGTCGTCGTGCCGGTCGTCTACACGTGGATCGATCGCTTCAGCATCAAGAAGTACCACCAGTCGACGACGCCCCCGCCGGCGACATCGGCCCACATCTCGACGCCGGCGGAATAGCCCCTCGCGGTCGTCCTGCTCGGGTGCGGCGCTCCATCGGAGCGAGCGACGCTGAAAGAGGACGTCGCGCTCGGCGCAGAGGCCGAGCTCAGCAGATCAACAACAGGCGCGGCTCGTCGCTGGACGCCGTGTGGGGCGCGCGGTGCACGCAGGGCGGCACCGGGCACCCCGGCCAGGCGACGGCCACCCGCCACAGGTGGCCCACGCAAAACGAGAACGGCACCGCGTCGTCGACGACGCCGTAGTGCAGATCGAAGCTGCCCGCGCGCAGGAAGTCGGCGAAGCCGTCGTCGTCGTCGCCGCCGTATTCGCGCAGCAGCGCGGCGCGGATCGCGGGGGTGTCGATGAGCCGGTGGGCGTCGTCGTTGTCGAGCCCCTCGCTGCTCGCGCCGCAGTAGGTGCAGAGCCAGGTTTCGATTTCGACCGGCGAGCTGTCGGCGTGAAACGACAGGACGTCGGTGGCGATCGGCAGGCCGCGCTCATCGCGCGCGTAGCCGGCAATGCAGTTCAGCACGGGGTCGCGTCCGAGCAGCGCGAGGCGGGTGAGGTCATCGATCACGACGTCGGCGGCGACGCGGCCGGCATCGCTCAAGCGCAACCCGCGCAGCCGGTCGACGTCGACGACCACGACGCCGTCGTCGGGGGCCAGCAGCCGGGCCACTTCGCCGAAGTCGCCGTCGAGGGAGCGGCGCCAGCACACCGCGTTGATGCCGTCGTCGAGGGGGCGACGCAGCAGCTCGGCAAAGCTGTCGACGACGGCGCGCCGCCGCGTGACGCCGGTGCTGGCGCCGGTGCTGGCGCCAGCACCGGCGCAGGGGGGGACATCGACACGCATGAACGGCCTGGCTAGCACCCCGGAGCCGGCCCCGCCGCGGGCGTCGCAGGAGACGAACAATCCTCTGCGTCTGTGCCGACACCGGCACAAAGAGCACAGTGCAACGCCACATCCACCCGATGTCTGATGCGAATCACCATTCGCTTTGGTCTACCGCTGGCCATGACGAAGCCGAAGCCCTCGCTCTGCCTGAACCTGTCGTGGGCGCTGGTCGCGGTGGGCCTCACGACCGGCTGCGCGCTGCCATCCGAGCAGGTGGAGCACCAGGAACAAGAGCAGATCGTGCGCGGCGCGGCCCGCGTCGCCGCCCCCGCCGCCTCCGAGCAGGTCTGGACCGAGGTCTTGTTCGACGACGGCACCACCGAGCAGCTCGGCGTGTTGACCCGCGAAGACCTCACGCTGCAGATCGACTGGCGGCCCCGATCGGTGATCGGCCACGGCCCCGCACCCGTTCATGGCTCCGACGACAACACCGACGACAGCACCGACGACAACACCGACGACGACATCATCGCCGACGGCGCAGCGGTCGGCGCCCGGGCCGTGGCGTCGGCGGCGTCGACGACGTCGCCGGCGAAGTGCAGCGACACCGCGTTCACGCTGATGGGCCACCGCTGGGCCGGCGGCTTCGACTGGTGGTTCCGCGCGGGCACGCTGCCGACGGGCCTGAACGCCGACCGCACCGAAGCCGCGCTGCGCTCGGCGGTGAAGAACATCACGCGCTCCGACAACGCCTGCGGCCGCGCCGACCTCGTCGACGCCACCTCGTCGTTCCAGGGGCGCACGACCACCGCCAGCCAGCTGACGAGCGCCGGCGGCTGCAACAGCGGCGACGGCAAGAACGTCGTCGACTTCGGCGACCTGCCCACGGGCGTGCTGGGCGTGGCCTGCGTGTTCAGCGACGGCGACGGCAACGCCGTCGAGAGCGACGTCCGCCTCAACAAGGTCGACCACCGCTGGACCAACGACCCCGGCAACGACAGCTGCCGCGACCGCTACGACGTCGAAGCCGTGATGACCCACGAGTTCGGCCACACCTTTGGCCTCGGCCACGTCAGCGAGAGCGGCCACGCCCGCCTGACCATGAGCACGCAGATAAACGGCGCCTGCCAGGCCAGCGAGCGCGCCCTCGGCAGCGGCGACATGCGCGGCCTGCGCCAGCTGTACTGATCGCGAACCGGTGCCGACGACGACGAACACCGGTCGAGATGACTCAGGGTCCGATCTCGTAGACCGTGATGCTGCTGATCGTCACGGCCAGGCGGTTGGCGCGCACGCCGATGGCCCGCCCGGTCAGCCCGGCCGGCACGCTGCCGGTGAACAACGCCGTGATGCCCGCCGCCTCGAAGCCGCACGAGATGGTGCTGTCGATGGTCTGGTTGACGAGCACGAAAGGCACGCCGGCGCCGACGCCCGGCGACAGCGACACCGATTGGGCCGGGCCAGCCGCGCCGTTGTTGGTCAGCGCGTGCAACGCGAGCGTCGCGAGGACGCCGTTGCCGATGCCGTCGCACATGGCCGCGTTGCTGTTGCCGTCGACGAAGGTGAGGGCGCCGATGTTCTGGGATGGGGCGCCAAAGGCGTCGACCACACCGCGGACCTCGACGCGCACGCGGGCGAGCGCGACGTCCCGCACCAGCAGCTGCCCGGCGTCGACCGAGCTCGTCTGCAGCGCGCCGTCGACGACGGCCCAGCCGCCGCCGCGCACGATCCAGGCGGGGTCGGCGGTGTCGAACGTGTCAAAGAACACGAGGCGATCGCCGGCAACGTCGGGTCGCGGGTCGCAGCCGTTGCCCAGTCCGTCGCCGTCGCGGTCGGTGTTGTCGGTGGACATGGGGCAGGGGTCGCAGACGTCGCCGACGCCGTCGCCGTCTTCATCGGCCTGGTTGACGTTCGCCCGGCTCTCGCAATTGTCGGGGCCGGCGCAGAACGGACCGAGGCCGTCGCCGTCGCCGTCGGTGCACACGGGTGCGGGTTCGCCTTCGCCTTCACCGACGTTGTTGCCTTCTCCTTCGCCTTCGCCGACGGCGCCTTCTCCTTCGCCTTCGCCTTTACCGACGGCGCCTTCTCCTTCGCCTTCACCGCCTTCGCCTTCGCCTTCGCCCTCGCCTTCTCCTTCTCCTTCTCGCTCTCCTTCGCCGCCGCCGGCTTCGCCTTCACCCTCGACGGCCTCCGGCAGCGTCGACGCATGGCGGCAGGCACCGGCCTCGCACAAGAGCGGCGCCGGGCAATCGTCGTCGACGTTGCACACCAGATCGGGCAGGAAGAACGCCCGGCAGCTCCCCAGCAACAGCGACAGCAACACCAACAAGAGCCGGGCAAGCATCCCGGTGATCCTGCCACGCCGCACGAGACCACCGCGTCGTCGCCGACAAACTGGGACGACCGGCTCACCAGCGGAGGCCGTCAGAGGATTCATCGTTGCCAGCGCGCGTCGATCCCGTGGCCGCGTCGACGTCGCTGGACCTCACGGCGTGTTCGCCGCCTTTGCTGCCGGTGTTGCTTTCTCTCGCGTTCGGGCGGGGCCGCCGACGAACCACAACGTCGCCAGCCGGCGGCGGCGCTCCGAGTGGTTGGGGCCACTGCCGTGCGCCAGCCGCGGGTGGAACAAGATGCCGTCGCCGGCGTCGAGGGGGACCACCTGCCGATGGCCTTCGTCAAAGACGCCGTGGTTCATCTGCGACGTGTCGTAGTGGTGGGCGAGGTTGACGAGGCCGCTCGTGTGCGTGCGTCCCAACACCTCGAAGCCGCCGTTGTCGGCGTCAGAAGCGTCGAGGGCGACGACGACGTGGACGCCGCCGAATTCGTTGACGGCGGCCCTGGCGTCGCCGTGCAGGAAATTTTCATCCTGGTGGTAGGGAAAGCCAGTGCCCACGCGCGGGTGCTTGAAGTTGATCTGGTCGACGACGCAGCGGGGCTCGACGAGCCCCAGGGCGCGAGCGGCGGCGACGATGCGCGGGTCGCGCCGCAGCTTCTGAAACGCCGGCTCGGCCCGCGAAGGACCGGTGATCTTGCGCAGCACGCCCGGGGCCACAGCCGGCTCGCGCTTGCGCCCGCTCGCCGATTGCACCTCGAAGAACACGCCGCTGACGCCGGTGTCGTGCTCGAAGCCGCGGGCCACCTCTTCGAGCGTCGCGCTCGCCAGCTGCAGCGCTGCCAGCGTGCGGTCGTCGACGAGGCCGCGCACGTGCAGCCAACCCTCGCGCCCATAGGCCGCGCGCTCGTCGTCGGTGAGCACGGTGACGGTGCCTCTCCCCGCGCTCTCAGCGGCGGTCATGGCGGCTCCAGGTTCGGTTGGCCCCGTCGGTGCGGGACGCCCTGAGCTTGTTTCGCGACGCGACGCCGTGCATCGACTCCTTCTGCCACCGTCGTCGCGGCCGACAACCGCCGCCCGCAGCCGACTCCATGGCTGAGCCGACGCGGCTGACGAGGTCGCTAGCATCTGGCGATGGTCCAGCTCGAAACCGTGGTCGCGTTCCTTCCCTCGTTGGCCCTGGCCATCGCCTTGTCGGCGTCGGCCGGCCTGCGGGCCTGGCTGCCGCTGCTGGCGACCAGCTTGCTGGCCCGCTTCGATCTCATCGAGGTTGGCGACGCGTTTTCGTTCCTGGCGTCGACCCCCGCTGTCGTCGTCTTTGGCGTGGCCACGCTGCTGGAGATCGTCGCCGACAAGGTGCCGGCCCTCGACCACGGCCTCGACCTCATCTCGACGGTGGTGCGCCCGCTGGCGGCGACGCTGCTGGCTGGCTCGGTGATGTTCCAGATCCAGGACCCGCTGTGGGCGCTGGCCCTCGGCGTCGTGGTCGGCGTGCCCACCGCCCTCGTGCCCCACGCCGCCAAGAGCGGGGCGCGGGTGGTGTCGACGACGACCACGGCGGGCCTGGGCAACCCGGTGCTCAGCCTGCTCGAAGACCTCGGCGCCGCGGCCATCATCATCGCCGGCGTCCTCGTCCCCATCGTCACCGCCGTCGTCGTCATCGCCCTCGGCGTCGGGGCCGTGCGCTGGTGGCGCAAACGCGCGGCGCGCCGGGCAAGCGCAACCGGCGCGACGTGAGAACGCGTTGACCGCGGCCCCCACGCCAAGGGCGACGTCGCCGACGAGTCAGTCTTCGTCGGGGTCTTCGCCGGGCCAGGCGGCGGCGTACGAGGGCCGATCGCGCAGGCGCTGTCGCCAGGCGCGGATGCGCGGCAGCTCGTCGAGATCGACGGCGAGCAGCTCGAGCAGGTCGAGGAACGGCGTCGCGAACGTGTCGGCCACCGAATAGGCGCCGGCCAGGTAGGGCCGTTGGCCGAGGCTCTTGTCGAGGATGCCGAGGGCTTCGACAAAGGCTGTGCGGGCCCGGTCTTGCTGCCGCGGCGAGCGCTCGGAGGGATCGAGGACGTGGTCCTCTTTCAACAGCCGCCAGACGTCGACGGTGAAGTGCGCCGACAGCGACGACAGCCAGCCGGTGGTCTCGGCCCGGGCGGTGATGTCGGGCAGCCCGAGCGGCGACTCCGGGAAGTGATCAGCGAGGCACAGCAGGATCGCCGGCGACTCGAAGACCGAGACTTCGCCGCCGGCCTTGTGCTCGACGAGGATCGGCAGGTGCCCGAAGGGGCTCCGCTTCAACAGCGCCGTCGAGCGCGGCACCGAGAGGTCGACCGCCCGCGCCGAAAACGGCGCGCTGCATTCGTGGAGAGCGATGCGCACCGCGGACGAAAACGGCGAGGCGCGGTGCTCGTACAGGGTGAAGCGGGGCGCCTGCGGCGCAGTGGTCATGGGTGCTCCCAAAAGGTGGAGCGCTTCGTATCAGAGTCGTCGCCGACGAGGGAATGCGCCTGCGCCCCGGCCGCATCGCCGCCGCCCGCTCGACCCCGGGCCCGAGCCCTGGAGGGGGGAACCCGGCGCCGTCGGCAAGAGCCAGAGCGGCTCTGGAGGGCGAAACCCGGGCACCCCGCTCCAGGCCGCTCGCGCCCGGACACCCCGCACCGCAGCGCCGACGCCAGGGCGGCGAGCTGACCTGCAGGGTCCTCGCGTGCACCCGGGGTTTCCGTGCCCGCAGCGATGCCGCGACGACGCCCCGAGGCGCCTCTGACCAAAGCATCAGGTGCGGGCTGTCGTCACGAGCCGCGGGCCGCGCGCGCGTCGATGTAGGCGACGGCGCGCTCGACGACATCGGCGTCGCGCAGGATGCGGCGGTGCCCGAGCCCGCGGGTGCGCAGCAACGTCGAGCCGGCCCAGCTGCGCGCGAGGGCCGCACCTTCGGCAAATGGGATCTCGCCGTCGTCGGCGTCGTGGACGATGAGCGCGGGGACATCGATGCCTGCGGCCCGCTCGTCGAGGGCGAGGTCGCGCTCCCACTGGCGGCCGAGGCGGTCTTCGAGGCGGGCGCGAAAGATGGCCTCGGTGGCCCGGGTCAGCCCAAAGGTGCGGCCGAAGCGGTCGACGAAGCGGCCGAACGAGCACGGGGGCGCCACGAGCACGGCGGCGTCGACGTCGAAGCGCGCGTCCTGGGCGGCCAGCGCCAGCGTCACCGCGGCCCCGCCAAACGAGTGCGCCAGCACCGCGCGCACCGGCCGCCCGTCGTCATCGGCGGCGTCGGCGATGTCGCCCAGCAGCGCTGCGTAGGTGGGCAGGTCGACGGCGTCGCCGCCGGAGCGGCCGTGGCCGGGGGCGTCGGCGCCGACGACGGTGAAGCCGCGGGCGACCAGGGGCGCGATAAAGGCCCCGAGCTGCGCCGCGCGGCCTTCCCAGCCGTGCACGAGCAAGACCGTGCCGCGATCGGAGCGCTCCCACGGCAGCAGGGGCTCCCACCGCCAGGCCGCGAGGGACCCGTGAGGCGTGGGCACGAAAAAGGCGACGCCGTCGTCGAGGACGGCCCGCTCGCGCTCGGGCGCCGGGTGACGCCGGGCCGCGAAGTACAGCCGCTCGGCCAGCGCCGCCATCGGCTCCGGCAACACGGCGCCAAGGCCGCTGAACGCGAGGCGGACCGCTTTGACGTTCATGGGCTCTTGCATCGGTGGCTCCGGGGCTGGTCGTCAGGTGAGTCAGGTGCATGGAGAAGAACTGATGCATCAATCAGGAGCAGTGCCAGCCGAGACCGGCGGGACGGCCAGCGATCGCTTGATCTGCCGCACCACCGCGTCGAAGCGGGCCTTGCCGAGGGTGCGCCCCACCTGCAGGCCCCCCTGCAGGGCGGAGGCGATGAAGGTGGCCATGTCGCCGGCGCTGCCCTCGAAGGCAAAGGCGCCCTGGCGACGTCCGTCGTCGAGGACGGTGGCGAGCCAGGTGTAGACCTCTTCGGCCATGGCGCCCACGGCCCGCTGCATCTCAGGCGGGATGGCCCCGAGCTCAGCCTCGAGAGAGCCCATCGGGCACACCTTGCCCGAGCCGTCTTCGGCGAAGCGGGCGGCGATGCGCACGTAGCCATCGAGCTGCTGCGTCGGCGAAAACCCCTGCTCGCCGGCCTCGTCGATCCAGCGGCGATAGCGGGCACGGAAGCGCTCGATGAGAGCCAGGCCGAGGTCGGTCTTGGAAGCGAAGTGGTAGTGGATTGCCGCTGGTTTGACGTCGAGGGCCTCGGCGATGTGGGCGTAGGAGAACGCCGAGTAGCCGCGCGTCTGCAGGAGGGCGCTGGCCACCTTCAAGATCTCTTCGCGGGTGTCTCGTGCCGGGGCCATGCCCGAGCTTACTGTTTAGTCAGATTCGTGTCAAACGCAGCGAGCGTTCGGCGGGGCGTTTCGGCCGAGGCCCGTCAGATCACTCGAGGGAGGTGATGTTGGCGGTGACCACCGCCGCCGCGGGTGCGCCGACGACCAGGACCGCGAAGCCGGTGACGAGCAGCGGCACGCCCAGCGCCTGAAAGTCCGTCGTGTACGACGCCAGCGTGCCGCCCAGGAGCAGCGACGAGCCCACCACGCCGGCACCGCCGGCGGCGGCGGCGACCCAGGCCACGGCCGGCGGCTCAAACAGCAAAGAGCCGAGCGCGGCGCCGGCGCCGCCGCCCAGCGAGGTGCCGACGAGGACCGGGATGTAGAGCGCGTAGCCCGCCTCTGTGGACGTGGCGCCGATCGCCTCCAGGAGCGCGAGGCCGGCACCGAAGCCGACCGCGGTGCCGACGAACATCCCGCCGAGCGTGGCCCCGACCAGCAGCACGTCGACGATGGCGGTTGCGGCCCGGGCCGTCATCGGTGACGACGTCGGCGGCCGGTACGTCGCGCTGCCGGGAGCGATCTCCTCGAGCTTCTTGGCGAGCAGCTCGGCGACGGCCTCGGGGATCTTGCGCGGAATTTCTTCGAGGGCCGCGGCCTGGATGGCGACGCGGCCGGCCGACTCTCCCCGCTCCGAGTCGTAGAGGTTGACCGTGAGAACCGTGACCGAGCCGAGCTGCGCGGCGTCGCCAAACACGACGAGGCGGGCGCCGAGGGCACCGGCGATTTCGGCGAGGCACGAGCTCTGGGTGCAGCCGGCCAGCTGCTTGTCGGCTTCGAGCTCCACGGCCTTTTTCATGTCGTCGGCGGAGACGACGTCGAGGGCTTCGTAGCGGCCGAGCTCGACGGTCAAGAGGCCGGCCATCGCCGTGCGCAGGCTGGGCTCCACGGTCGAGCCGGTCGGCTCCAGCACGAGCACGCGAATGCGCACCCCGGGCCCGGTCGGCGTCGCTGTCGGCGTCGGCGTCGGCGTCGGCGTCGGCGTCACCGTCGGCGTCGCCGGGTCGGGGAGTGGGGTGGCCTCGGCGGCGTGCGCTCCGCCGGTGAGGAGCGCAAAGCAGAGCAGGAGCAGTCGCAAAAAGGCCTCCGTCAAAGGCGGCGTTGTAGCACTGCGTTGTGACTCGCTCGGGCTTGAAACCCGACGGCACCGGTCAGGTGCGTGCCCGAGACGACGTCGACGGAATCCAGCCCGGCACCGCGGCCGCCTGCTTGAGCCACGACGCCAGCTGCGCTTCGTCGACGACGTCGTGCTCGCGGATGTCGAGGTAGCGCGTCTCCGGGGACTTGCTGGCTCCCGGCGGAAGCGGTTGCAGCGACGAGCCCCGGAAAAAGGCCAGCTTGATGAAGTGGGCAAACGTGTGGAGCCCGAGGAACCAGCCCTGGCCTTCGATGCCGTAGAAAGGCGAGTTCCACTTCACCGCTCTGCGCACGTTGGGCACGCTGCGCGTGATGAGGGCATCGAGCTTGCGGCCGACGTCGCTCTTCCAGCCCGGCATCGCGGCGATGTAGGCCTGCACCGGAGCGTCGCCGTCACACTTGGCGATCTGCGGGTTGCCGCCGCTGAGGAGCCGGACCGGTTTGTTCCTGGCCGCCGACTTTGCCTTCTTCGCCGCCGTCTTTGCGGGCTTCTTCGTCGCCTTTGCCTTCTTTGCCGCCGCCTTTGCGGGCTT